>NZ_VCIW01000028.1 GCF_005765165.1 Paenibacillus antri
CGTGTAGCCGATATCCCCAGCTTTGCATTACCTACATGGGAGCAGGTCAGAAACAGAAAATACGATGTTTGGGACCGTGAACACATCATCATCGATACTGCTCACCGAACTGTGGACGAATGTCTGAAAACGTTGCGCGCACGGTTGGAACAGGAACTTAAAAGACGGCGGTTGAATCAGGATCGGCATGACCGAGTATGTCTGAAATGGTGGAAAGAGGCGTGTCCTGTTCCAAGAGCCTGCTCGCCATCGTGTGCCGGAGAGAGTGCATGCCGCGGCGTTTTTTTAACGTCGGCAAATGTGCCAGTTCCATATATCGTTTAATTAGTTGACTCAGATGGTCGTCTTCTGAGAAGGGACCAAACGGCGCCATATGCCGGATAAACAGAAAGGGACTGTCGACTTTGGGTCGACCATATTTGAGGTAATCGATCACGGCCCAACCGACCTCCGGCGTAAGCTGAAGAGCATTCACTCATGTTCAATCGGAACGTACCGTAAGGGTTTACGTGCGTATAGATCAGCGGCGTAAGCGCTCGGAAATCTTCTGGGGTCATCAAGTCGAACCATTTCCGGTCAGATAAAATATTTTGCAGCATAATGGTATTGATGTATACTAAGCAGTTTTGCACTAGATGGAGAGATAACACAGACAGTTCCTGGTCTTCTAAACGGTTGGTGGCTATTTCCCCACCTTTGCCGTAAAAAATGAAACTGTTTGCCGAATTCCAATTCTCAACGACATTTAGCTGCGTTGATTTCTCGGCGCAACTCCTCTGAATGGAGGTAATCACATATGAATATGGTTTTGACCGCCTTACCGAGTTCTCCCAACGCTTGATATGTCGGATGTTTTAGATTATTTCGGGTAAATCGTTTCAAGATTGCCTCCGTTTCGGCGGTGCCGAGATGAAGCGCTGTGGCATACTTCATCATCTGATCGTACTGCTGCCGAATCAGTTCCCAATTAATCGGACGTGTCAAAGCCAACTGTAAGTTCGGGTAGGATTCGGTCATGCCTGATTCGGGTCTATAAAGCTTTTGCGAATGAATCGCTTTAAGCCTCGGCATGAGCTGATAGCCCAAGAGGTAACAAAATGCAAAGGCTACCTCGCTCTGTCCATGTGAATATACGTAATTTTTCTCTACTTCCATTTCGGTACAGTGACGGAGCAATCCTTCCATCATCGCAGCGACTTCGGATGAAGAACATGATTTGAGCTGCGAATAGATACATGTCGAGTTTTTATCAACGTGCCAGTAAATCATTACGCCGCGGCCACGGTACCGGATATGCCATTCAGTCATAAGGTTTTGATCCCATGCGCCGAACTTTTAGAATCTGATGCACATGACGTAGTAGCATTACCCCGAACATCTTGCATTTTCACACGGAAAATAGCATTTACCACTTCGGAAATTGCATTACGAAGATTATCTTTATGGATGAATTTGCGACGAACGTAAAGTAGATCTTTGTATGATTCCCCATGTTCACCGGCACTCACACGTTTTAAACCAGCATTCGTCCCAAGCCCGTATAGGGATAGAATTAGCCTCATTTGCAGAGTGCCCCGACCTAGCGCCTCACGAACAGCGACCGTCCTGAATTGCTCCGTAAAGCCGACGCGGAGATCCGCCTCTTTCAAAATATCCAATAGGCTCGTCATTGGCCACCGTCGAAGCATCTCTGTTTTCAATCGTGACAGATTGACTGGTTCCGCTTGTGGTTCTAACGGAGACAGACTAATCCAACCATTTCCTTTCTCCGTGATCCGAACTTTGTCGTTTTTTTTGGAGGTCGGTATCGAGCTTTTCCAAGCCTTCTTTCATGGTTTTCTTCAACGTTGAAATGAAGGCTTCAGCATCTAGAGGTTGTTTTAGAGCCTTGTAATTTTCTTCTCGTCGTTCTTCAAAATCTATGGGCAGGTCTTCGTCCGGATTCCGGTACCGATTCGCACCACTCACCCAAATTTCTTTGCAACGAAGTTTTTCCCTTAACGCCTGTAAGACGCTAATCTCATAATTCATGCGGTTAATCCGTTCTTGTCCTTTTTCATCTTTCTCAACAAGGATTTCTTTATTTACGCTACGTATTACTCCATCAATTGGGACATCTTCGGTGAACGGTAAATAGTGAAGACCGGTATCCGCATATTTTTTAACCAAAGTATAACAATCAAAAAAGATACATAGTTCCAATTCCTAAAACAAAAACGGAACTTGCTCATTCTCCATGGAATGTTGACGAATAATGAATCCCGACATATAATGTAACAATCGTTACATTATATTTTATAACGAGGTGAAAGATAAAGGAAGATGTATCTATTTTTTTCTTCTGTTTTATCTGCATTAATGGTTGCTTTTATTGTAGGCATGATCAAAGGTAGTCTGAAAACACTGAGAATATACGGTAGAGGTAAAAGTGCGGTTGGGCTCTGCATCGTACTTGCAGCATACCTGTTCGTACAAATTAGTCAACCAGCCCAGGAATACGAAAGCCCTTACGCAACGCTTAAAGAAACGACAAAAACTTATGAGGACGGAAAGGAAGCATTCGATGCGGGACAGTATGATTTGGCCGATGAACTCCTTTCTCAAGTTCCTTCAAGCGATCCAAATTATTACGACGCCAAAGAGATGATAAATCAAATCCAAGACATATATCTGAACAATCATCTACAGAATGCAAGAGCAAAGCTGCAGCAAAAAGACTTTGACGGAGCGCGCGAGGAACTAAACCATGCATTGGAGATCGATAAGTATTCCAAACAAGCGCAAGAATTGATCGTGCAGCTCGAAGAGCAGGAGAATCTGGCACGTAAGCATTCCATCCAAATGGGAATAGCACAAGCATTGGAGCGTGCAAAAGAAAAACTGTCTAGCGATAACTTTGCAGGCGCCAGAGCAGATGCTCAGCGGGCTGCAAAATTGAATCCTCAGTCGGAAGAAGTCAAACAGTTGGAAAACGAGATCGATGTCAAGGAGAAGAATTATAAAAAACGAAAAAGTGAGCAGGAAATGAAACGCTATAAGACAGAGAGCAAAACGTACTCTTATGTATACCTTATGCAAAATATGGACTCCCTGAAGGGAAAAAAAGTAAAGTTAACCGGGAGACTGACTTCGATAGGAAATACTCATTCGGAAATGTTTGCTTTAATGAATCTCATGGGTGAGGAAGGGAAGTTGACCTCAAATCTCGTACAGATCGAATACCCGATGGAATACCAATTTGAGAAAAACGATACGGTTATCGTGTGGGGAGAATTGCAAGGCAAGCGAATTTACAAGGAAGGTTCGGAGGAAGTTCCGGTCATAAAGGGCAAGTACTTAGAAAAAGGGTTATAAGCAGTAAAGCGTATACCACAAAAACCGGAGGTTACAGATGATGAAAACAGTTGTCTTTCTTTGCCCACATAATGCAGCTAAGAGCGTGATTGCCAAGGCTTATTTCGATAAGTTGATCGATGAGAAAAAACTTGATTTTGTTGCAACCTCATCAGGAACAGAACCCGGAAAAGCAGTCTCACCGCAAGTGGTACAGCTTATGAATGAAGAGAATATTGACGTGTCTCACCATGTTCCAAGATCTGTGACAACGGAAGAATTACAATCGGCTTGGAAAATCGTTTCGTTAGGCTGCGATGTAAATAAACTAGGTTCTTTCCGTGAAAAGATGGAAGCCTGGGACGATATCCCTCCCCCGTCACACGACCTTATCGGAGCTCGGGATGCAATTCGGTGTCGGATTGAAACATTAGTGGAAGAGATTGAACCAACCTAACGATCAGAAAAGGAGAAACGATATGACAGAAGCATCTTTGCAAAAACTGGGTAACAATCCGGAAGCAGCCTCTTATACGTTATGGCAACTCATCTTATACTTCCTAAAACTAGGTACTGTCGGATTCGGCGGGCCCGTTGCCTTGGTAGGGTATATGTACCGGGATTTGGTTGAAAAGCGGGGATGGATCTCGGAGTCCGATTACAAAGATGGGCTGGCCTTGGCGCAACTTTCCCCTGGACCGCTCGCGGCACAGTTAGGTATTTATCTTGGGTATGTGCATTATGGCATCCTGGGTGCAACGCTCGCCGGAATCGCCTTCGTTCTGCCTTCTTTCGTGATGGTGGTGGCAGTTAGCTGGGCGTATATTGCATTTGGCGGATTAACCTGGATGCAGGCAGTATTTTATGCGGTCGGCGCGAGCGTTATCGGAATCATTGCTTTCAGCGCATACAAACTGACGACCAAGACGATCGGAAAACAGTGGTTACTTTGGGGCATATATCTCGTATCGGCGATCTATACAGCAGTTATGGAAACCGAAGAAATTGCTCTGATCTTGGCTGCAGGCATTCTAGTCTGGCTTGTAAAAGCGCCCCCGAAACAATGGTTTAATAAAACCAAGCTAAACAGTATGGCAATCATGCCTCTGGCCTGGGCATCGACGAAAATACCAATAGCAGATGCAGGAACGCTTTGGCACATTTTTACGTTTTTCACCAAGGCAGGCGCATTCGTATTCGGCAGTGGTCTCGCGATTGTTCCGTTCTTATACAGCGGCGTCGTTGTGGAAAATGAGTGGTTAAATGCGCAGGAATTCGTCGATGCTGTTGCTGTGGCAATGATTACGCCGGGTCCGGTTGTCATTACGACAGGGTTTATCGGCTATCTGGTAGCCGGTTTTCCCGGAGCTACGATTGCAGCAGTGGCCACCTTCCTTCCGGCATATTTGCTGACGATCATCCCGGCACCTTTCTTTAAGAAATACGGTAAGCGCCCCGGAATCGCAGCTTTTATCGAAGGCGTCACGGTTGCTGCGATCGGAGCAATTACCGGTGCGGTGATTGTACTGGGGCAGCGAGCAATCATCGATATTCCTACAGCTCTATTTGCCGTCATTACTCTGGGCCTGCTCTGGAAATTCAAAAAAATCTCGGAACCGGTCATTGTACTCGGTGCGGCGGTCATCGGATTAATTGTATATCCCTTGCTTCACGCCTAACTTGAAACGATCGGGGGCTCATGTATGAAACGTGCCTGGCTGCTGCTATCTTATAAAATCCCTAATGAACCTTCTAAACATCGTGTGTTTGTTTGGCGGAAATTGAAGCGTCTTGGAGCCGAGCTGCTTCATGACACCTTTTGGTGTCTGCCTGCGACGGATTGGACCCGTGAACAATTTCAATGGTTAACGATAGAAATCAAAGATTTCGGCGGCAGTGCCTATTTGTTTGAGTCACAACTAACCATACCGGGGCAGGATGATACCTTAGTCCAAACATTTCTAACGAAGGTAGAAACAGAGTACAGGGATATCTTAAAGGAACTGGAACAAGAGGAGCTTGATCTTATGACCATCTCAAAACGTTACCAGATGATACAAAAAAGAGATTACTTTCAATCGGAACTTGGGAAGAATGTCCGGGATGCCTTAATTACGAAAGGGAGGACTTGAACTATGAAATGGGTTACTTGGGAACGGGTCGGAGTAGATCGAATGGCGTGCGCCTGGCTGATTCGCCGATTTGTTGATCCCCACGCTGAATTTCTGTTTATTTCTGTAGGGCAAAGTTTACCGGAAGGTGCGGAGCCTTTTGATATACCAGGAGTCCGATATTCTCATCGGCAGGGTCACTGCAGTTTCCATACCATCTTAAAAGAGTTTAAAATCAACAATTTGGTCTTGCAACGTATAGCTCGAATTGTTGATGAGGCGGATACCGTTCAGGAAGTGACGCTGGAACCGGCAGCCCCTGGACTTGATTTGATTTGCCGCGGCCTAAGTATTAGCAGCCCTGATGATGCTGTCGCTTTGGAACGGGGGTACCTCATATTCGAAGGACTTTATGCGAAGCTTGCTGAAGAAGGACAGCTGGTATAAAGTCAGAATAATTCGGACTCATTTATGCATGATCGAAGCTCCCGGATGACCGGGCTGAGGAAGTGGCCGTTTGCTTAAAAAGATGTGTTCCATATTCTTTCACGTGTTCCAATTATAGTCAATGTAACGGTCGGAGATAGTTGGGCGGAGATATGAAAACAGTCGGACGGACCGTAGCTCGTAGAGGGACGGAAGAGACTTTATATACGGATGATTTACCCAACCGACTTTTCATATTAGAATCCTGATTTTAAAAGGAGATGTATTACATGAGTCGAAATCCAAGAATAGCGATTCTTTGGCATGGGGACCGTGAATCACGAAATCATGCAACCGCCAAGAACAACAAATTCAGTAAGATATTCGAAGAATTTCAGCAGTACAATATCATAGCCGAACCTGCCGTTTACAATGATGAATTTGTTGATGAGGTGCAGCTTCAACTAAGTCAAGTCGATGGAGTCCTCGTTTGGGTGAATCCCATTGAAGGTGGAAGAAATCGGTCTATTCTAGACGAAATGTTGAGAGATGTCGCTTCAAGCGGAAATTTTGTCAGTACGCACCCCTATGTGATTTTGAAAATGGGTACCAAAGAGGTGTTATTCCAGACTCGGGAAATGGAATGGGGAGGCGACATTCATCTCTACAAAAACATCCAGGAGCTCCGTGAGCAATTGCCGGTTCGCCTTGCAGATGGATCTTCACGTGTATTGAAGCAGAATCGCGGCAATGGCGGCAACGGGGTATGGAGGGTTGAGTTTGTTGACGGGACTGGTGTTCAAAGAACGGACCCCATCATTCGTGTACTCCATGCACTCCGTAACAGCACCGAGAAAGAGATGCTGTTCAGTGAATTCATAAACCAATGCGAAGCCTATTTTGCCGGAACCGGTCTAATGATTGACCAGTCCTTTCAATCTCCCCTGCCTGATGGAATGGTTAGATGCTACATGACCCATAATGAGGTGGTTGGATTCGGACACCAGTATGTTACAGCTTTACTCCGGCCACAGAGCGGTTCAGAACCACTGCAGCCACAGCCGAGGATTTACCATCCTGAATCGAAACCGGAGTTTCAGTCACTAAAAACAAAGATGGAGTCTGAGTGGATTCCACAATTGCTGCAATTACTCGACATTGAAACAAAGTCTTTACCGATTATTTGGGATGCGGACTTTCTCTACGGACCAAAGACCTCGTCAGGTGAAGATACGTATGTATTGTGCGAAATGAACGTTAGCTCCGTGCATCCTTTTCCGGATTCTGCTCTGCCTAAGCTGGTAAAAAATGCAGTTGCAATGATTACAAATTCTCAGAAGTGAAAATTTATCCTGCATTTCGACAGAAATGCCTGTATTTCTCCATATTTAAATTTGCTGCAAAGGACTTCACTGGTTTTATTACTGCCGGGGTCTTTTGTTTTGGCTCATTTCGAAAATATTGTTGCTCCTGCATTCTGTCCATTTTTTTGCTATAATGAATATCAACGTCAGTTTGTATTCAGGGGGATGGGCAGATGAGTTGGGCAAAGGTTTATGAGCTTTTCGATGAACTTCCGAAATCGGAACAATTACAGCTTTTCCAAGCCATGCAGACCACGCTGTTTCCTGAATCCAAAGAAGACATTGCTGCCATGGTCAGCGATATTCGGGAGGTCAGATTCAGCTAAGGACGCGCATGCGTCCATTGCGGCAGTGTCTCCGTGAAGCGGAACGGAAAGTACCGTTCTCGACAGCGCTACCTTTGCAACGACTGCGGCAAGTCATTTAATGATATGACAGCAAGTCCGCTTTCAGGAACGCACTATCCTCACAAGTGGTTGAAATACTTCAAGTTGATGCTCGAAGGCGTAAGCCTTCCAAAAATTTCCGATGAACTTGATATTCATGTTGCAACAGCGTTCTACTGGCGGCATAAAATTCTAAATGCGCTGCGTTCTCGTGGATACAATACGCTTACGGGCATCATTGAAAGCGACGAAACCTATTTCCTGGAGAGTGTTAAAGGAATACGGAATCTTACGCACCGCAGGCCGCGAAAACGCGGCGGTGTAGCCCGTCAGCGAGGCATCAGCAACGAACAAATCAGCGTCCTCGTCGCCCACGACCACAGTGGTAACATTCTGTCTAAAACGGCGGGACGAGGACGGATCACTGCGGATGAAATCGACCCTGTGTTAAGCGCTTGCTTGGATTCAGACGTTGTCCTATGTACCGATTCGGCCACAAATTTCAAGCTGTATGCGAAGAAAAAAGCCATTCCGCACGAGGTGCTAAACGGGAACAAAGGCGAACGAGTCAAGAAAGGCATTTATCATATCCAGCATGTAAATGCTTATCATCAGAGGCTAAAGAAATGGATTCAACGGTTCAATGGTGTCGCAACGCGGTACATGGACAATTACCTGTTCTGGTTCCGCTTCTTGGAAATGAACAAACATATGAGCAGGAACGCAATGAAGCGCTCAATCGTGCTTGAAGCATGCAGAAAAGCTGTGTTCTCGCCTGTGTGGTCATTCAAGTCGGCTTGAGGGTTGAGCGAGCAGAATAACGCAAGCGGGTCTTTCACAGGTTGCACAAAGGTACGATATTCTTTATCAGGGGATACAGCATGTGTAGCAGGAGTTGGATTTTGACTCGGATGGTTATATCATGGAGTGTGATAATTACCATTATTGTAAAGACTATTTTCAAGAAATTGTCAGGGGTGATCGTATGACCAACTTAACTGATAAAGAGCTGGATCTGGTCATAATCAAGCACTTAAAAGAGGCGAAGAAGAAGGACTTCCAAACGATTGCTGAAGAACTTCATCCTTACGATTTGGCTAGTATCTATAAACGGATGTCCGAAAAGCATAAACCTCGGTTTTTAGTTTTCTTAACCCTGGAGCAAACTGCACTCTTGGTACAAGAGCTTGAACAAAAACAGCAAATTGACGTCCTAACCAAGCTTGGCGTGGAAAAGACCGCGCAAGTAATGGACCTAATGGATAATGATGATCTGGCAAATCTGTTAGGTGAGCTGACAGAGGAGAAGAAACAAGCATTTTTGGAAAGAATGAAAAACGAAGAGTCTCAAGCAGTACAAAGCTTAATGCAATATCCTCCAGAAACAGCAGGGAGGATCATGACTAATAGGTATGTCTGGATCCCAAGACACTACACGGTTAGGGATGTAGCGGAGAAGCTTAGAGAATATGCAGAGATTGCGGAGACTATAAATTATTTATTTGTGATTGATGACGCAAAAAAATTGATTGGAGTTGTCTCTTACAGGGATTTAATATTAACTACACCAAATGAAAAAATAGAAAATATCATGTACGAAAGGGTTATATCCGTTACCGTTGACACAGATCAGGAAGAGGTCGCCCGCATTATTGAACGTTATGATTTCTTGGCTGTTCCCGTTGTTGAAAGTGATAATAGGTTAGTGGGTATTGTGACGGTAGATGATATTATTGATGTCGTCATAAAAGAAGCAACAGAGGACATTCAGAAGCTTTCTGCGTCAGGCAAATCAATTGACTTCGATACCAAAGCCTCTGTAGCTGCATTCCGAAGGCTCCCGTGGCTTGTCCTATTATTGCTTATAGGCATTTTATCTGGAACGATCATAAGTCAGTTTGAAGAAACTTTAGAAAAGGTTGTCGCGTTAGCTTTTTTTATGCCCATGATCGCAGGGATGACAGGGAATACAGGGACACAATCTTTAGCAGTTGTAGTAAGGGGTTTAATTACAAGAGATGTCGATGCAAGAACTGTTAGGAGATTATTCTTCCGTGAGCTTTTGGTTGGAATCATATTAGGCGTGGTTTGCGGCATATTAATTTCAATCATCGCTTATATATGGCAAGGGAATCCTGTTCTTGGACTTGTAGTTGGCAGCTCATTGGTGATGACCTTGATCATTGGCACCTTAGCGGGAACAATTATCCCAATTGTACTATATAAGTTGAAAGTCGACCCTGCGGTAGCGTCTGGACCGCTGATTACGACCTTAAATGATATTTTATCCCTTTTGATTTATTTCGGGATTGCTACGATGTTTATTTCGTATCTTATTTAAACCATTGACGCTCGATAAACACGTAACTGAATACATTGTGGGTTAATGATGATCGAAACATCGGGAGGAAAGCTCCCAATTGAAACCACCGTACATAGAGCTCACGATAGCCCAGATCATCAACGCCCTTATCAAAATCACCATTCCAGAACCAAAGCTCTGGTTTATTTTGTACAAAAAAGGCACCGATGTCGAAGGTCCAATATGGCGATCCGGTAACACAAATATTAAGGCCGTCAGCTATTTGTTTCTTGAGCGTGTCCCAATTTGCTGCTATATCCCCTGACCAGGTAATAGTGCCGTACCGATGCTGCCCCGCATATGCAGAACGCGTCAGATTCACCACGCGTTTGCTGTCTGTCGTGGAGCGCTGGCCTTCATAGATCCCTTTGGAATGCAGCAGTGAGTAGGCATTGATATATTCGGGATCAAGGTAACTCTTCGCTTCCCCTGTATTGATAAGCATACGCTGCTCGGGTTCAGGCTTGACCGCGCCTTTCCAATCAGCTTCGAACGGTTCTGTGCAATCACACAACCATGCATCAATGCCATGGGAGAACAATCCGGCATTCGCTTGCTGCCAATAAAGTTGACGTGCTCCTTCTTGAAAAGCGTCATACGTCGCCTGATTACCAAGCAGATAACCGTTCTCATCCATTTCCCGGTGGTTGTCGCCACCTGAGTTCATAATGGGCCAGATCGAAACCATGAGTTTGGATTTTAGGGCATGCAGTTGCTCCATCATGTTGGCATCAGGATCTGGAAACCGCTCAGGGTCAAGCGTCTTCTGTCCCCACAATTCTCCAGTCCATGAACGCCAATCCAGCACAATGCAATCCAATGGCAGCTCACGGCAGTATGTGCCAAGTTCTCGCGGTTGCGATACAACTGATCAGCCAGCACAACCTTGGGATACATACCGAATCGACTCTTGTACGCTTCCACCGATTCGATCAAAGTCACGCCTTCGTGAAAGCTGTACCATTGCATGCGTTCAATGATCGCGTACCCATTCACTAGACTCATCGAGACTTTAGAACCGAATTCGACCTTCGCTTTGGACTTGCCTCGCACCATCGGACGTACATGCGGTTGATGAATGCTGACAATCCGATCATCGACTTGGTGTGTTCGGTTTGTATACATCTCGAACTGCTGACGGTACATCTCCTGAACGACGAGCAAATTCTTGTATTGCCGCTTGTTCAGTGCCGTGAGAGGAGTGATTTCAGCTAGCTGCTCAATGATTCGAATATATCCCGTGCAATGAACTTCAACTGCTTGCCAATCGCCTTACGGAGCTTCTTGTGCCCAATTCGACGTTGCTTTGCGACTGCAAGATAGGCTTTACGAGCCTTCTCTCGATACGTACGCGGTTTCGCAAGCGTGCCCTTATGCGGTGCATGGAGCGCATCAATGATTTCCTCTAATTTCTCGCGGCCGGTATGGAGCAAGGTGATACCTGTTGGGTAGGCGATGTCTGCCGGCGCACATGTCGCATCAAGCAACAATGTGCCTTGATTTGGGTCAGCTTCGGGACGAATGGATTGCTTCGGTTTCGCAGATTTTCCTGCGCCCGGCATGGAGTCGTCATCGTCACGATCTTGTTCTTGCTTCGCGGATTCAATCGCGATCATCTCATTGATCTCTTGAAGCACTTCTGCATTCAAACGCTTCCGGAAATGGGTCATGAGCGAATGATGAAACGGAGGCTTCCGATCCTGGTACGCCTCAAGCCCAATGAAGTATTGCAGATACGGATTCTCTGTCAACTGTTCCAGCGTCTCGCGATCCGAGAGCTGCAGACGCTCTTGGATGATAAGAGAACCTAGAGCCGTGCGAATAGAAACTGCTTGCTGGCCGCGCATCGACTTTTTCAATGACTTGGCATATTTTTGATCGACCTTCGCCCAGGGAATCAATTGGGCCAACTTACACCAGCGATTGTCGGGATTCAACTTCCCGCCGAAGGGAAGAAAAAAATCGCCTGGCAACAAGATTTGGTTCGCAATTTTTCCGTAAGGCTTATACATGTCGAATCACTCCATATGCACGGAATTTTGCGCTAAATCTTCATTATCCTTGCATATGTATTCGACAAAAAGGGATGAAAAACCTTGCTGCTATGCGATTTTTTGAGCGTTCAGCAAACCCTAATTAATTCAGTTTCAAATTGCAACTGAATTTATGGGGATTGAATCGTATGAAATATTTGTTTGTTCATCGTGGCGGCGACGTTCCGAAGGATCAGGCTAATCAAAATGTTCATGACTTATGGCGTTGGCTTGACGATCTTAAAGCAAAGGGTTATGAAGCAGTGCGTTTTGCGGGAACCGGACGTAAATCCGTTTCCATGTCTGCGGTCGATGCTTATTCTGATGACATATTTGGTGTTTCGATAATTGAAGCAGATTCGCTGGAAGAAGCGATTTAACGACAAATTGGCCTGAATTGCCATATGGAGGCAAGATCGATATTTTAGAAGCGTTATAAATGATGGGTGAATGAAATGTCTGACCGGTTTATTTTGAACTTGTTTGCCTACCTTAGAAAGCAAATTCTCAATATCTGGCGGAAAAAATACTTTTAATCTTTGTTTTGGACATGAATCGATTGGAGACGAGCGATTGTATGAAAAAAAGAAGCGAAGGATGGTATTATTTCTTGATGCTTATTGTTCTGGCCGCGGGGCTCTTGAGTTCGTGGTACTTTTAAGTTCAACATTCATGCCATAGAACGTTCCAAGTACCATCGGCAACGTGACGATGATGGTAATCGCTGTAAGCAACTTAACAACATGATTGACATTGTTGGAAATAATGGAACCAAAACCATTCATGACATTCCCCAGAATGGCAGTGTATATTTCAGTCGTTTTGATCGCTTGCCGGATTTCGATCATGACTTCTGCAAGCAACTCTTGATCGTCTTCATACATTTTCAAAAAACTGCCGCTTAACAGCCGTTCCATCACTAAGTTGTTCGTGTCCAAAGCTGTCGAAAAATAAACGAGACTTTTCTGTAATTCAAGCACGGACAACAGTTCGTTGTTTTTCATGGATTGACGCAAGGAATTTTCAAGGCTTTCCATTTGCTTGTTGATTCGTTTCAAGTATTGTAAATAATAAAGCGAAGTATGGGACAGAATTTGCAGTAAGAACCGCGTTCTCATATGCGTGTGAAAATTTTTCACTTTACCTTGAATAAACTCATTCATGACAGCTGTGTCTTGCTGGCAAACGGTAAGGAAGTAATCCTCCATCACCAAAATGCCAAGGGTAACTGTAGTATTCGTCTCCTTTTGTCCATCTTTCGCAGAAATCGGGATGTCCACAAAAAGCATAACTCGGTTTTCATCTTTGTCGATCCGACCGATTTCATCATCATCAAGAGCATCCTGCAGAAATTCAACGTCAACATCCAATTCGCTGACCAATTTTTGTTTCTCATGTTCAGAAGGATTGGTAAGATGTATCCAGCAACCTTTTTCAAATTGGTCAAGTTTGTTTACTTTTCCGGCACCATCGTTTTTCAAAATGGTCAACATAAGGCTTCTTCCTTTCGCATGTAATAAATCGGCGGTGTTGCTCTCCACGTTTAATTTGTGCTTTTCCTCGAAGAACCACCCTCGGAAGCACATTAAGAAAAACCGTCAGTTCAGATCATCCTGACGGTCCTCTTATTGCGCATTAAAAAAATATTATGCTGTCCAACTTGCTTCATACCCATACACATTTTGATGATATGGTGACCCGTAGGGGATTCGAACCCCTGTTACCTCCGTGAAAGGGAGGTGTCTTAACCCCTTGACCAACGGGCCGAATGGAGCTTCCAACCGGAATCGAACCGGTGACCTCATCCTTACCATGGATGCACTCTACCTACTGAGCTATGGAAGCTGGCTCCCATGGGTTCCATATTCTTTCACGTGTTCCAATTATAGTCAATGTAACGGTCGGAGATAGTTGGGCGGAGATATGAAAACAGTCGGACGGACCGTAGCTCGTAGAGGGACGGAAGAGACTTTATATACGGATGATTTACCCAACCGACTTTTCATATTAGAATCCTGATTTTAAAAGGAGATGTATTACATGAGTCGAAATCCAAGAATAGCGATTCTTTGGCATGGGGACCGTGAATCACGAAATCATGCAACCGCCAAGAACAACAAATTCAGTAAGATATTCGAAGAATTTCAGCAGTACAATATCATAGCCGAACCTGCCGTTTACAATGATGAATTTGTTGATGAGGTGCAGCTTCAACTAAGTCAAGTCGATGGAGTCCTCGTTTGGGTGAATCCCATTGAAGGCGGAAGAAATCGGTCTATTCTAGACGAAATGTTGAGAGATGTCGCTTCAAGCGGAAATTTTGTCAGTACGCACCCCGATGTGATTTTGAAAATGGGTACCAAAGAGGTGTTATTCCAGACTCGGGAAATGGAATGGGGAGGCGACATTCATCTCTACAAAAACATCCAGGAGCTCCGTGAGCAATTGCCGGTTCGCCTTGCAGATGGATCTTCACGTGTATTGAAGCAGAATCGCGGCAATGGCGGCAACGGGGTATGGAGGGTTGAGTTTGTTGACGGGACTGGTGTTCAAAGAACGGACCCCATCATTCGTGTACTCCATGCACTCCGTAACAGCACCGAGAAAGAGATGCTGTTCAGTGAATTCATAAACCAATGCGAAGCCTATTTTGCCGGAACCGGTCTAATGATTGACCAGTCCTTTCAATCTCCCCTGCCTGATGGAATGGTTAGATGCTACATGACCCATAATGAGGTGGTTGGATTCGGACACCAGTATGTTACAGCTTTACTCCGGCCACAGAGCGGTTCAGAACCATTGCAGCCACAGCCGAGGATTTACCATCCTGAATCGAAACCGGAGTTTCAGTCACTAAAAACAAAGATGGAGTCTGAGTGGATTCCACAATTGCAGCAATTACTCGACATTGAAACAAAGTCTTTACCGATTATTTGGGATGCGGACTTTCTCTACGGACCAAAGACCTCGTCAGGTGAAGATACGTATGTATTGTGCGAAATGAACGTCAGCTCCGTGCATCCTTTTCCGGATTCTGCTCTGCCTAAGCTGGTAAAAAATGCAGTTGCAATGATTACAAATTCTCAGAAGTGAAAATTTATCCTGCATTTCGACAGAAATGCCTGTATTTCTCCATATTTAAATTTGCTGCAAAGGACTTCGCTGGTTTTATTACTGCCGGGGTCTTTTGTTTTTTTATCCCTCCCAACCAATCACATAAAGGTTCAAAAGATGGAACATCTTGGATTACAGTTGATTCTTTAGGGGAAATAATAATGATTCCACTTAACTCAGTCTAAGGAGATGGGAAGATGCCCCGAAAGGGAATAAGAAAGTGGCAATACATAGCCATTACATTAACCGTGAGTGTCCTGGTTGGAGTATATGTTTTTCAATATATAGCCGGTCGGATGGAGAGTTCTAATGTAACCGCTCAGGCGCATGAAATCAATTGGAAACCTGTAGAACAAATTCTCGGTATTCCTGGAAAAATGACTGCGGACGGTGTGTATAAATTCAGTTTGCCGCGGAGCGACCTGCAAGTGACTGTCGAAGGAATAAAGATTAAACCCACACTGGCACTTGGAACCTGGTTCGCTTTTAAAAAACATGATGCGAAGGCCATGGTCATGGGGGATTTAGTGCTTACCGAAGACGAAGTGAATCCGGTTATGGATAAGCTTTTTAAGGGAGGAATTATCGTAACGGCATTACATAATCATTTGATCGGTGAGTCTCCCCGAGTTAAGTATATGCATATTGAAGGGCACGGCGAGCCGGTTGAACTGGCGAAATCGTTACGAGAGGCATTGGATGTAACGAAGACGCCTTTGACAGCAAGCAAATCTAATCAATCAATCGAGTTCCCATTTCATGCGAAACGAATTGAACAGGTTCTCGGTTATCGTGGACAAGTCAGCAATGGCGTTTATCAAATCAGCGTTCCTCGTGCTGAAAAAATCACAGAAAACAAAATGGAAATCCCGCCTTCTATGGGCGTAGCCAGCCCTTTAAACTTTCAACCAACCAGCGGGGGCAAGGCAGCTATTACTGGGGATCTTGTCCTTACTGCAGAGGAAGTTTATCCCGTTGCCCGTGTGCTGCGTGAAAACGATATCAAAGTAACAGCCTTGCATAATCATATGCTAACCGAAAAGCCGCGACTCTTTTTCATGCATTTTTGGGCGCTTGACAATGCAGAAAAACTAGCCAAAGGTCTTCGTCAAGCTTTGGATCATATGAATGTGAAGTGAATTTAAGTTACCCTTAACAAACCCCAATCTGGAGGACTATTTCATCAACGTGGAGCAGAAATCGGATTCATATTAATTAATAATGTCGCAGGCTGACCGTATCATGCCTTTATCCCTTAGCTATTTCTGATTTTTGATTCTGTTTTTTTAATCTCCCTAGTAATAATACCCCTACAACAATAACGAGGCTTAGTCCCCACTGCATAATTGGATTTTCTGCAAAAAATTCCTTTATGAACGGCTCATCGAAAATCATTTTTGATGCAGTCAAAGCCAATACACCTGAACCAATGTAAATAATAATCGGGAACCGTTCAACCCACTTTAATATGAGGGTACTTCCCCAAACGACTATTGGCACACTAATCAGTAAGCCTAATACAACCAAAATAAAGTCACCGTGTGCAGCTCCTGCTACAGCAAGTACATTATCCAATCCCATTACCGTGTCTGCAATTAGAATTGTTTTTATCGCTGACCATAAATTTCCAGTCGACTTTACATCGTGTTTTTTCTCTTCCGCAATAAGTTTATAGGCTATCCAAATGAGAAGTACCCCACCAATCATGAGCAGACCAGGAATTTTTAATAACCAGACGACTACCAAAGTTAACAACGAACGAATTGCTATAGCACCAAAAACTCCCCAAAAAACAACTTTCTTTTGTTGGTCTCTCGGCAGGTTCCTTGCAGACAAGCCGATGACAATTGCATTATCACCAGCTAAAACCAAATCAATAACGACAATGGCTAATAATGCTGTCCAAAATTCTGAAGTAAAGTAATCCATTTTGCATACACTCTCCTTTTTTTCAAATCATCTAAATATTGTTTTTCCCAATTCTGATAATAATCATCCGAAGAGTCTTGTGGTACTTGCCAAACAACAAATGACCTTTATTGAAAAACAGTCGTCCGTTTAAAAAAGCTGCCCTCGGGAATCACTCATCGATTTGATCCTCCACTACTCGATGCACCTTAACATTTGAATAATACCAACCTTATCCAGAATGCCGACACATCGTGACGTTATTAATAAAACTGAAATCTCAAAATGGATTTGATCGAGACATCAAATGAAAAAACGAAAAGCAAATTTTTTGTATGTATGGCGGGGAAGATCACCCCTTTAGATCACCCGTTGAGCAAGGTGATAATATAATGGTATCCCTGCAATTAAATTGAAAGGAAACGTAACTCCTAGGGATAATCCCAAGTAAATGGACGGATTCGCTTCCGGTACGGAACTTCTCATCGCGGCAGGGGCGGCTATATACGATGAACTCCCGGCCAGTACTCCCATTAGCGTGGCGCTTCCGACGGACAACCCAATTTTCGCTCCAATCAAAACACCCAAGCTCCCCCACAGAATTGGCATCATGACAGCGAAAAGAAACAGCTTTACTCCATGTTTGCCTATTTCGGGAAGACGGTGTCCGGCAATTATGCCCATGTTCAATAAGAAAAGCATCATAATGCTGGGGTATAAATCAACAAAAAAGGGCTTGACCAGCGGTTGGCCTGATTCTCCTGTGACTAGCCCGATGAACAAACTCCCGAGCAGAAGGAACACACTCTTTCCGAAGAGGCCTTCCTTTAAGACTTCCTTATCAAACAGGGTTTTAATTGGATATTCTTTAAATATACCTAACTGATATGAGGACCGTGCCATTTGAGACGCGTTATTTTCTGCAATCCTTAAAAGCATTAACGAAACAATGATGGCAGGGCTCTCCATAATGACGACCAGTGCGCTCATGAATCCGTCATACCCAACACGTTGCTCTTCCAAAAACGCAATTGCCGCACCATAGGTCACAATGCTGACGGAGCCATATGTAGCTGCTAAGGCAACAGAATTTTTCACATCCATCTTCATGAATCTGCGCACTATCAACAGTGTCATAACGGGAATGAGTATCCCGAGCATTAATGCACCCATAATGGGGCGTACCATTGTCGCCAGCGAGTAATGCGACAATTCAATTCCCCCTTTGACACCTATGGCAATTAGTAAATAGATGCTGAGGGCTTCACTTAGACCGCTTGGAAATTTCAAATCGGACTTGAAAAATGCGGCGATCAGCCCCAGTACGAAAAACAGTACAATTGGAGACAACAAATTCCCAACAACAATATCGAACATGAATGTAAAGTCAACTCCTCTCGAAAAAAATAGCCGGCAATTCCAGGGTGCCCCTGAATCACCGGCTTATCTTCAACGGATCCTCTCGGATCTTTTGACTGATCTGCCATACGCATTATACAATTAATTTCTTCTCCAGATTATCGGAGAGCACGAACACCATTACTCTTTCCCCGGTACGAGTGCTGATATCGGTGTGGAAGCTGCTGACTTCTTCCCCTGTCAGCTCGAGAATCATCTTTCCAAGCTGTTCTCTTCCCGATTCCACCAAATCCGCCCTAATGCGCTTCACAGAAAGCATACCTTCAGATGTCCCCGCCAGTTTTTTCTCAGCGGGAGTTAATATCCCTTTAAGTCCCACAATAATCATATTGCGCACAATGTCGGTTTTTACCAACACTGGCCCCCGTCCCAAATATTCCTTCTCCCATTGCGTTAAACTTCTGCTTAATTTGTCTTCCAATTCCCCTTTTGACATCGAACGGAGCATTCAAATCCCTCCAAATAAAAAACGGTACTTCATTTGGATGAGTCCAAATGAACATACCGATTTATCTACATCTTACTTTAGCAAATGATGTTACTTTTTCATCCCGTCATTGCTCATAACAGCATGCTAAAGCAACGAACCGCTCAAGCTATTTTGAAGATCATTCGTTTATGGCTTAAGCTAATTATACTTAACTCCGTTCCCCTCTGTCAATGCAATCTTTTGTCTAATGTCAACCCTTTCGGAAGTTGGATGATCTCATAAGAGGAAAGTTGCATCTATGAATACCCCGGGATATTTCCGGGAATAATTGTATCCAACACAGCTTAATTTATTTAATACTTTAATGTATTGGAGTTTTGATATGATACATACCGAGGATATACACGAACACATTGGGGACCATAGAAATTCTGCGGATTTAGAAACTCAATGTTTAACAAATGGCCAACTTGAAGCGCACGTTTATTTTTATAAATCATTGTGTGACATAAAAATAATACGGGACTGTATTTCCGAACCTCTTGCAAAGTGCAAAACAGCTGAAGATTTTAAAAGCGTATTAAATTCCGAGCTTTCATGTAAACGTTTGGATGATGTGGAACAAATTCGGCCTGAAATGCTCAAAGGAAATGCCCTAATTGCTTTTGAGGGTAAGCTGTGGGCTCTTTCCGCCGCTAAAGTCATCAACGATAAACCAGGTGAAGCAACGAATGAAGCATCAGTTCAAGGGCCAATATTCGCTCTAACTGAAAATAGCACAGCAAACATTAATCTGATTCGGCATAGGTACCCTTCACCGAACCTGATTGTTGAGGAAAAGACCGTCGGTATTATTTCAAAAACAAAATTGTCTATTCTTTATGACAAACAATTAGTAAACGAAAGCGTGTTAAACGAATTATTTCAGAAATTAGATAAGGTTCGTGCCGATGTTGTGCAGGCAGTTGGACAACTTGAAGCGCTGTTGTCTCAAAAGAAATTCCGATTATTTCCCGTCACATTATTGACCGAAAGACCTGACCGTATCGCATTGAATCTTGCTCAAGGCAAGGTTGTTATATTAATGCAGGGTTCAAATTTTGCTTTAATAGCGCCTGCAGTTTTTTATGACTTTATGTCGGCTATGGACGATATGTATCAATCATTTTGGGTGAGTAATATGTTAATCGTCCTTCGTTATATTGCACTGTTTATTACCATCACGCTACCCGCAATGTATATAGCTGTTATTTCCCATAACCCTGAAGTATTCCGGATCCAATTTACATTATCCATTGCAGGGAGCCGTGCCGCGGTGCCTTACCCCTCATTTATAGAAGTGTTTATTATGCTGTTTATCATTGAAGCACTAATCGAGTCAAGCATCAGACTCCCCAAGTTCATAGCACAAACCACAACAACGGTCGGGGGATTAATACTGGGACAAGCTGCACAGCAAGCCGGTTTGATTAGCAGCATTATGATTATTATTGCATCCGCAGTTGCTATTGCAAACTTTGTTATACCGATTAACGCCATGAGCTTCGCAATTCGCATTGTTAAATACCCTTTGATTATTCTTGCTATATTTTTCGGTATCGTCGGAGTAATTATCGGTGTTTTCTGTTTTTTATTGTATTTAGCAAATATGAAGAGCTTTGGGGAACCTTATTTACGACTCTTTCTTGGGGAACATTCACCCTCAGGGTACAAGCAAGGGGATTCTGCATGAATCGCTATTTTTACTATCCAATCTTGGTATGCATGCTTATTAACACAATTATTTACGTACCAGAATTACTTATTAAATCTCGATTTGAAGGCGCCATAACAGCCATGCTGATCGCTATTCCGTTAGGATCTTTTTTGGCTTACTTGTTTTCCAGGGGAATGAATCGTTTTCCTGGTTTAGGCATTTCCGAAATCTTTGAGCAACATATGCCTAAGTTCATCCGTTTGCCCATCATCGTATTCCTTGGCTTATTGTGGTTTGCAGCCGGGTCTATTGCATTAGTTGCCATTTCGCTGATAGCCATAAGGTTTATTAATCCGGATGTTTCAGTTACTGTTCTGCTTTTTGTGTTTATTACGGTAGGGTGCTGGGCTGCAACCCGTTCTTCGTTAGCCATCCTCTATATTTTAGAGATTGGGCTGTTGATGAGTACCCCGATCATAGCGTTAATATGGTTTAAAGCATTTCAAAATGAAATGTTCGATTGGAATGCTGTCTTTGCCATGTCTGATTACGTCTTCGGACTGCCTTCTTGGAGCACCTTTTTCACCGCCACAGATCTATTTACAGGGTATATCTCATTAGTCGTGTTCAACCGATTTATTAAAGCCGGGAAAAAGATTACTCATTTATGGATTTTGCCGGTTGCAGGAACAATCGTCTTTTTTACAATATTTTTTATCCCAATCGGTATCCATGGTACACAGGCAGTGGATCATTATGTGAATGTTTGGGTCAGTACCGCGGATTCGCTCCGGTTGAAATATGGGTTCATTGAACGGGTGGGTTTCTTGTATTCATATGTGTATATTGGCTTATCTCTTCTATTTATTGCAACGAGCTGGCATGTTGGAACCGAATTAATGCGAAGTGTATTTCGTAAACAATCAGACCTTCTTAAGTGGGTTATCGCAGGCACGATCGGTGTCGGGACATTTTTGTATGGCATCTATTCGAACGAAAAACAGCTTATTCACTTTGCGCAACAATGGTTTGGCATCCTTTTCGTTGTGGAGTTATTGTTGGTTGCTTTAGTCGTTTTTCTAAGCAGGAGGAATAGGCATGCGTAAGCTTGTGGTAATCCTATTATCTTTCACGTTGCTGTTGCTGCCGGGCTGCGGCTTCAAAGATATTGATAAGCGCTTTTTTGTTGTGGCCATCGGCGTTGACAAGGGAATGGAGAAAAAGTACAAAGTAACTTTCAAGCTTGCTATTCCATCCCCTCAAATTAAGCCAGGCCAAGGAGATTTTCAATTGGTAAGTCGAGAAGCCAACAACATATCCGAAGCTATCGAATTAATGAAATCCGATGTGGATAAGGAATTTGATATGGGGCATGCCAAAATAGCTGTATTAGGTAAGGAGTTGGCAAGTGAAGAAATAACCGAAGCTGTAGATTGGTTTATTAGGAGCCATGATATCCAGCGAATCGAATACGCAGCACTTGGAGAACCTTCAGCCGAGGAGATATTGGCACTAGGTCCAAAGTCCGAACGTCTGGCTGCAAACTCGCTCATTTTAAGTTTTGGACGCGAAGGGACAGAATCGTCATTTATCGTGACGGAGTATTTGTACGATTTTTATGATAGATTGCTGGAAACAGGGAAAGATCCTTTTTTACCAATCATAAAGATAAGAGGGGATACGTACGAAATCAATCGTGTTGCCCTATTTGATAAGGAAAAACTAAAGATGATCTTAAATGCGGAGCAAACGAGAATTTTTAACCAATTAGTCAGTAAACATTCACGATTTGGAATTAGGGTAGATGAGGAAGACGTTCATTTCTCATTATCCGTTCAAAAATACGATTATAGCTATAAGATCTCCACTCCCAGCAATGAAAAACCTTCCATCAATATGGTTGTAACCATAAAGGGACAAGTTGCGGAATCAGACCGAATGTTGTTTGGTCGAAATTGGGAAGAGTTAGAGGAATCGGCGGAAAGAGCAGTACAGAAAAGTTACCTGAATCTGCTTGAAAAAATCAAGAAAAATAACGTCGATCCTGTTGGATTCGGTCTCAAATATATTGCAACACGCCGCAATGGTCTTAAGGATTGGGAGCAGTGGCAAAAAATTTATCCAGATGCGCAGTTTAACATAAGAGTAAACGTGATTTTGGAGAATACGGGAGAAATTAAATAGCACGGTAATACAGCTATATATTCGGCAAAAATCATTTAGAGTTGAACACATAACCAATCGACGGTAAACCAAACAAATAAGACTCCTTTGAATCAATGTGATTCGGGAGTTTTTTTGCTTATAATGTAAGTATGAGTTTAGTTGAAAGAGAGGAGAGTGAATGATGCTTACGATTGAGGAATACATATCACAGATGAAAAAAAAGGACAAGCTGGATGAGTTTAATTTTAAAAACCATGCTGAAAATATGACCGCCGTCATCAAGTATGTTATGGAGTACTTTAATACTTATCTTGATCCGGAAGCCTACAATTATGAAAATATAAAAACTGAACAGGCGGCATTAAAAATTGAGCAAGAAATTAGGTCTGCTTTTCCCAAAAGTAAAGATTTCATTATAGATTACTATAAAAGATATAAGACATGGATAGACAAAGGGCTTAAGCCTCTGATTGATCATAATAGAGTTGGGTGATAGATTAAGCTTCTTTCTTCTTAGAATAAAGGTAAGGCTGGTGCAACCAATCAAAAAGGATTAATCTCCATAAGTGCTATCCATATTGGGGCGATAGTCTGTGATGCACCGTGATGGCTGGAGTCAGACTAATGGTTGGGCTCTAATGGCACCATAGTTTATAAACCTTCTTCTCCCAGCCATAGTAGCAGTATTGACGGAGATTATCCATTTTCATACTCTGTAGTGCAGTGCTGATCTTGTTTTGCATGGTTGGCTAAGGGGCAGGTTAAGGGAGCTATGGACTATGAACAGAAAAAGCAGACCAAGACTGTATTGTTCCAGTTTTGGTCTGCTCTTTGTTGATACTTCCCTAAAAATACATTGAATACATGTAAACAATGTGTAGACCCTTATATTTCAAGGAGTTTTCACATTCTCGTTTAGATAACTGACACTACGCTGGTGTTACCTCGAAATAGGCAGAAAGTTCTGTATATTCAGTCACCCAGATAATGGAAGTGGTGCAAATGATACAGGACTTTTATCACGTGCGAAAAATGGTGAAAATTGGTACAATTATCACATGACATATGAACCAAACGTCATGACATACTGGGTCCATTTATCCTAAGTATGGAAAGGAGATGCGATGAAAGTATTTGATACAATAGGACAATTTGACGAAATATTAAAACGAGGAGTGAATTATGCCGTTTTTGATGTCGACAATACAATTACCAAAAGCAATATCGCACAGTTCTACTTTTTCATAAAAAGAAAGCGCTTAAAGAATACACTCTACTGGTGGCCATTTCTTCTATACTGTGCTAGTGCTGCTCCCTTTTACCTCATTCTGGACTTAATATCTAGGGATTGGTTCAACCATTTATTTGTTCAACGAAAATTTCGGAAATATACGTATGAACAATTGGAAATCTATGCAGAGATGTTCTTTCATGAGAGTCTAAAACAACAATTCATTTCCCCAATTCATGATCTTATTTTTTATTTAAAAAGCAAAGGGGTTCAGATTACATTGTTATCGACCAATTTTGATTTGCTTGTCAAACAATACGGCAGTTATTTTGAAGTTCCCTATGTATGTTTGTCGGTGATTAAAACCGATAACGGGATACGAATCGATTTTTCCAAGTTGAGTGGGTTTAAACATAATAGCATTCAACAATTCGATCCGGCTTTGACAATGGCTGTTGGTGATTCAAAATATGATCTGCCGATGCTAGAGCACGTCCATTATCCGATCATCGTAGCGAAGAAAAAAAAGAAATGGATGCAGTCGTTACAGAGGGAGGCTCTATTGATCCGACATTCATGATTCTCTGTCCATGACGGCTCTTTAATCGTTAATCCAATCGATTAAAGGAGTTGAACCGAATGGTATTTGTTTTTATTGCTTTGTGGACGATCGCAGCCATCCTACTC
Organism: Paenibacillus antri; assembly: GCF_005765165.1. Classification (NCBI taxonomy): domain Bacteria; kingdom Bacillati; phylum Bacillota; class Bacilli; order Caryophanales; family Paenibacillaceae; genus Paenibacillus; species Paenibacillus antri. The sequence continues at coordinate 24,667 of NZ_VCIW01000028.1, forward strand.
ATTATCAATCCTAAAAATGAATCAACGCGCTGGGCCGCGCTTACTGCCTTTACAGGAGGTGGCGGTGGATTATCACGTACAGTTACTGAAACCATTTTGCCATATTTAGATAAGTATCAACTTCTCACTCCTTCGCTCGAATCGATTCTGCTCAAACTGCACATGTTCGGCTCGTTTATGAATCATAACGGGCTGCCGTATTGCTTTTTAATGTATGCTGTTAGCTATTCGGACATTTTTCATAATAAAGTAAAATCAATTCTTACTTGGGTGCTTCCACTGCCGATTGTTGGTATGTTCTTCCTGACCTCATTTACTCCACCAATCGAACATAACTTTTTAGTACTATTTTATTGGTGTGTACCTTATTTGATCATGGGGCTGACCTCACTATCTTACAGCTACTTAAAAGAGAATAACTTGAAAAGGAAAAGAAGCAGGCTTTTTTCCAACTTGGTGGCTTTTCCCCCCATTCTGTTTCAAATAGTAGCGAACTACACCTTAAAGGCATTTTTTGACATACAGGAAATATGGCGCTTTATGCCATTCGTCATTACTTTTTTACTTATTTCTTTCTTGTTGCTTGGCATTAAGTATGGTGTGTTGGGTGTCAGGTTGAAATTTGAGAAGGATCGTCTATATGGGACGATGCGGGCAATATCTTATGGAACCAGTGTATTAAATCATACGATCAAAAACGAAGTTGGGAAAATCAGAATTGTAACCGATGAGATTCGCAACATGGCCTTTTCCGCTCAACAGGAGAAAATTGCAGATGATGCTGTAGTTGTACTCGAATCAACAAAACATATGCTGGATATGGTTTCGCGAATACAAAGCCAAACACAAGACATTCTACTCAAAGAGGGGGTATATGATGTAATAGACATTTTGAGCCGGGCGCTTTCAATGTCTAAGATTATTTTGGACGAGCGAAATATTCAGACAAACATGGAGATAGACACGACAACTTTGTTTTTAACGTGTGATTCGGTTCATCTTCAAGAAACATTTCATAATATCATTGTTAACGCGGCCGAAGCGATGGAACATCATGGGATCCTAACTATCTCCATGCGCGAACAACGCAAACATATCGTACTCGTCTTCCATGATAATGGTAAAGGCAGCACGAAGGAAGAGCTTTCCAATTGGTTTGATCCGTTCTATTCAACGAAACACCGCAATCACAACTATGGATTGGGACTTACATATTGCTATAATGTATTGCAGCAGCACGGCGGATCCATTGACATTCAGAGTGAACTGAAAGTCGGAACGACGGTCTCACTTATGTTTCCAAAAAGAAGAGTTCGATCTGCTATGCTTCCCTTGGCGGAGGTGAGCGATGTTGGATCAAATCAAAATCATGTTGGTTGAAGACGATCGGATCTGGAGAGAACAACTAACGAATTACTTGAACCGAGAAGAGGATCTGGTGATAGTCGGTACGGCTGTAAATCGGCAAGATGCGGTGCATCTTGCCCGGCTCAGTGACGCGCACGTCGTTTTAATGGATTTAGTTTTATCGGATGAGGGATACGATGGTATTGAAGCGGCTTTGGATATTTTGGAGATTAAAGAGTCGAAAATTATCATGTTGACCGGTATCGATGAAGAAGATGCGATCATGGACACTTTTACGGCTGGTGCTGTCAATTACGTAACCAAAGATCATTATGAAGATATTCCTTATGCCATTAGGGCGGCATATTATAATTCGAGCTATATTCATCCAGACTCGGCGGGGGTATTAATGAAAGGATTTCGAACATTGAGAAAGGAACAGCGAGGTAAACTGCTAACCCCGGCAGAGCGGGAAGTATTGACATACATTCATGATGGACATAAACAAACGACGATTCAAAGTGAACGTTATACTGCTGAAAGTACTGTAAAGAAACATGTAAATAATATACTAAGAAAACTCAAAGTAAGCTCGAGCCGCGAAGCTGCTCGCATGGCTAAGCGACTTGGGATCATCGATTAAACGAATCGAGCCTGATTCTCCGTTCCCGGGAGTCAGGCTTTTTTGTGTTTGTATTCGATTCAATTTGTTTTTCGAGTAATGGGAACTAAAAAAGTTCTATAGGGTGTAGAACCTTTTTGTGAAAAGTTCTATGCCAAGATTCACCTTATTGGAATCAATAGGCCAAGCTACAATTGGCTTGTGAGCGATCATTCATAATACCAATGAAAGGAGCATAGGAAATGAGTCTTAAACATATAAAATCCAAGATTCCGTCTGAGGACCGCCAAACGAATCCTCCTAAACCCTGGTACGAAGTCGTCAATACTGATCATAAATCTCGTACAACAGATTCGTCACTGGCTTATTACGAACAATTAATGCGTCACGATTGGCATAGTAAAGTTCGACATCGCTTTCGACAGCGGGGGTGGGACTCTTGAAATTTAACATTCCTTATACGGAAGTCGAAAGCTGGCTTTTTGCCCTCCCTGATTGGAAGTCTCGTTTGGAAGTTTTGGAAGCACAGCTTGAGCATATTCCAGGTCTTGCCCAAAAGTTTGAATTGGTCGCTATTCACGGGCAAGGCCAAAAGAACGAGGCCATTGTACAGGAAGTCATCCGCCGCTTGCATGCGCAGGAGATTGAGATTCCATTGCTGGAGATGAAAATTCGGATGTTGGAGGCGGCCATCAAATCACTGCTTCCAGTTGAAAAGCGATTTGTGGAAAGTAAATATCAGTTACGACTTCCCAATCCCGATGTGATGAAAAAATTGTTAATGACATCTCGAATGTTTTTTCAGCATCGTAAAATCTCATTAACAAAAATATATCGCTTTGTCGGCGGACCTAATTCCATTCTCGGCGTGCCGGATGATTTATCTTGGTTGGAAATCGAAGGTAACGAAGAGGTAACTGTTAAGTGAAAATGAGGTGACAAATTGGGATAACACAAGGTAACAAAATCCTGTTAATCTGATAGTGTAGAAAAATGTGAGACAGGCCATCCGGCATCCCCGGCATCGCCTGTTTTTTTTATTTCTGGATGCATCGGAGAGGAAAAATTGCTCCGGTGTTTTTTCATTGAAAGGGGAGTTGTGGAACAAACATGGGGAATGACATTGCGTAATGAAGGTGCGAAGGGAGGGGGCGCTTATGCGCTCTTTTTGGTTTTCACGTTGGTGTCAGCCGGGATACGGTAAGCATAAGCAGGCACTATGGTTCGAAGTAATGCCCTCCCTAGATGCTGCGCCAATGGACTTCATGAAGGCAGCGCGTCTTGCCAAGCATATCAGTCAGCTCGGCCATCCCCGATTCAAGCGTCTACGTTATGGACAGTTATTTTTTCGTTTCCTGGTCCAGTGTGCAGGACCTGCTGGTCACATTCGAATCTACTTCTCTGTTCCCGACATTCGCTGGATGGGTTTTCGCACGGGCTTTCATACGCAGGTGTTCGGGATGTATTTGCTCCCGACTGATGCGCCTGTGTTTGCAGTTGGTACAGGCAAAAACGTGATCGTTGCCGAAGGACGTCCGGCGTATAAGGGCGCTTTGTCGGTCGCTGCGTTTCATCCGGCGGGCAAAGACCCGGTCAACGAGATGATCGCGGCAATGGGAGCGGGCGAGTTGAAGACAGGCGAGGAGGTATGGCTGGAGCTTGCATTTGCACCAGCTGGTAAACGACTCTTGCAGCGTCGCGTCCGCAGAGCGGAGAAATGGCTGCGATCCCCAGCCAACGAGCCAACATCGTTACGAGGGATCTGGCGGGAGATGCAAACGAATCAAAAAGTTAAGCCAAGACCACCGGAATTGACCACGCACCAGCAGAACGTCTTGCGTTCCTTGCAAAGCAAGCAGGACGCGGACGAAATCGGACTGTGGACGGGCTTTCGTGTACTCATTCGTTCGCATGCATCGAAAGCGAGGCTGCACACGATGAACGACATGCTGCAATCGATGCGCAGCGGCAATGGTATTGTGCTGCGTCCTGTGAGGGGCAAGAGAGCCGTTCTCGAGCCGGGATTACCGTCGAAGAAACTGCTGTTTACATCAGAGGAACTCGGCTACTGGTTACGTATTCCCGCCTTTGGCGATCCGGCAGCTGCCCACATGCAGAAGATGCATGCGAAGATCATACCGGCTCCGGAAGGATTGAATACGGGACTGTTTATCGGGAAGAGCAATGTTCCGGGTGTGGAAAAAGAAATTCGAATGCCGGTCAACCAGATGCTCAAGCATGCTTTTCTCGCAGGAACGACCGGATCGGGGAAAACGTCGACGCTGCTGTCCATCATGACCAATATGGTGGATGATCTGGAGCGTTCGCCGAACCAAGCGCCGGGTTTTACGTTTCTAGATCCGCACGGCGGGGCGATTGAAACGCTGCTCAGCTATATCCCGAAGAGCTTGTATCCGAAGCTGCACATCATTCCGCTCGGGCATACGGAGCGGCCACGAGGCTTTAATTTGTTTCAGGCTGCACATGTAGATGTGCGGGAAAGCCTCACTGGGGAATTTGTTACGACGCTGCAGCAACTCTTTCCGGGTTCGCGGCCACGAGCAGAGCATTATTTACGCAACGCTGTACTCAGTCTGCTTTCTGTACCGCCGCAAACGGTACTCGGTATAATCGACATTTTCTTTAATGAGACGTACCGCAAAAAAATCTTGCCGGATCTGGATGTGCATTTGCGTCATTTTTGGATGGACGAATTTGCACAAATCAAAAATTTCGGCGAACATCTTGGCCCAATTCTGAACAAGCTGGGTGCGTTAACCACTTACCCGACATCGCGGCGGATGCTCGGCCAACTGCATAGCAGCATCAACACGCGCCAAGTCATGGATGAGGGTCACATTGTATTGATCGACGGCTCCGGCTGCGTTCCGGATTTGCTGAAGATTTTAGCCAGTTTGTTCTTCATCGACTACCATTTCACTTGCCGTAAACGTCCGCAGCACAAGTCCAAAGCGCACTTCTTTTTCGCCGACGAGTGCCATCTGTTCGCCACGGACATCCTGACGAAAATACTGGCTGAGGACCGCAAATTCGGCTTGTCGCTGTTTTTGGCAACGCAGTATTTAACCCAGCTCTCCGATCGTATTTTGGAGGCTATTCTCGGCAACATAGGTACGCTCATGCTACTGCAGCTTGGCGGGCCGGACGCAGATAAGCTGTCGCGCTGGCTCAAGCCGCAGGTAACGAGCGTCGACCTCATGAATCTGGCAGAGCTTCATGCCATCGTCCGAACCAAGGGACAGGAGGGGAGGCTGGAGCTATTTACAGTCAAAAATGAAATCGTCCCTGTACACCGGGAAGCATGGATCAAAGAGGCATGGGCTCATTCGGACAAACAGGACGGCCGCAGCGTAGAAGCAGTTGAACATGAAATGAAACGCTCGGGTCTCTCCGATGAATCAGGCGGAACCATTTTGCCGAATTTCAAATAAACAACAGGGTATGAAGACTGGAGGGAACTTTCGAGAGTAATTTCGAGAGAACATTCGAGGGCATCTTCGAGGGAAGGTTGCAATCTCAAAAATGGGCCATGCACCGCATACCGGCGCGCGAAACGAGCACCGACCTGAACCCGACTATAACACCCCACACGGCCTGTAGGAAAGGAGACCAACAGATTTGTACTATGAAGCCAAAAAAGAAACGCTGATTATGTTGTACCGACACACCTTACTGACAGCCGAGCAATTAGCAATCAGCTTACATTACAAACCGAAAACGATCTATAACATCTCATGTGAATTGAAGGAGAAGGGGTTGATTCGTAACATCCCCCTCCCTTTTCTGAAAAGGAACCATGTCGGGTACACCTTGACCGCCTTTGGGGCCAGAGCGGGGGCTAGTCTTGCCGGTGACGAAACGGTTTTCCGGGCTAAAGCTTGGGAAGCCGGACCGGTACAGATCGAACATTTTTTTGGAACGAACGCTTTTTTTACCGATGTGATCCGCCACAGCATTTCCCATGCCGAAGAAGGCATGCTGGAGTGGCTGGACCCACGCTCGGCAGCCGAGCGATATGTGCAGAGCAAAAAAACAGGGAAAGCGGCTGCACCCGTCAAGCCGGATGGGTTCGGCATGTATCTGTTTCCTGATCGCGGACGGCTGGCCTTTCATCTGGAGTATGACACCGGAACTGAAACGCTGTGGCGCATAAAAGATAAGCTCTTTCATTATGGTACACTGCTCCCCACGATCTGGCCAAAGGTAGAGGCTGTGCAGGTACTGTTTGTGACGAAAATTGAAAGCCGTCCGAAAACGATTATCGACATTTGGGAGGTGCTGATGAAAGGGACGTTCAACAACGACCGATTGCCCAGCGTATGGGCCATCAGTGAGAAAGAGTGGAAACAAAAAGGCGCAGCGGGGACGCTTTGGCTGGGCAGCGGCGGGCAGCGTATTCGCTTGAAGGATATGCCGCTGCTCCCCATGCTTGCGGATCCGTTGGACCCGCTGCTGGGTAAACAGCCCAGAGAGCTCCCGCCTAAAACAAGGAGGTAAGGTTAGTGGATCTACGCTTACTGCCGAAGTTGCTGCTGTGGGGCATGCTGACGCTTTCGTGTTTGGGCACGATTTCTACACTATTGCGAATAGAAACGGACCCGATACCGGCCCTTCTTAAACGCACAACGGAGCAACAAATGGCAATCCAGACAGCGCTTGGCTTTTCCCGTGAGTGGATGCACTGGGATGGGAAGGAACTGCCAGAGGCTCGGATGCAGCGGATCAAACCATATGTGAATCCGGAATCGCTCGTCCGTATCGCAGCTATTTTGTCAGATAAAAATACGAATCTACAGGATGTAGTTGCAGTGGAATTGATCTCGCTCTCCTCCCATGGATATCAACGTTACAAGATTCGGGTCCGAGTGATTGCTTTGAATCCGGATCGAACCCTATGGGAAGTGGATGTACCCGTATGGGTGCAATCCGGTAAAGGCGCTGCAATTACGGATCCACCGTTCATTCACCCTTTGCAGAATCCCCCTGCTGTTCCCGAATCGGATAACAGTGAAGTGGAAGCATCCAGCGGGGTGAAGCAACGGATACGTCCGGCGATAGAAAGCTTCCTGAAGGCTATGTGTGAAGGTAAAGATGCGGAAAGCCTGTTTAACTATGTGACGACAGGCTCCAAACTGAAACCTCTCAACGGTCGACTCAAGTTCCTTTCGCTGGATAGGCTGGAGGCGACAGGCGCTGGACCGTATACCATCACTGCCACCTTTTCTGTCAAAGACGAAGCCACTGGATTTCGACTAACACAGGTGTGGAGGCTGGCGGTGGCGGAGGAGAACGAGAAGTTTTTCGTAGGTGGCATTGAATAAATGGTTTTGAAATCTATGAAAAGGAAGTGTACCTGCGATGTCTAAAGAACAAAGGGACAAAGAACGACAAGATATCATTACACAGCTTCAACAGATGGATCGGCATGGAGTCTGGAGCGATCAGCAAAGCAAGAATGAAGGGTACCCGCCCATGACTTTGCGTGAAGCCCGAGCAAAGTTAGCCTATATGTCAGACCCGGAAAATCAATAAGTGTCTTATGCAAATGAGTATTCACCAGGTTAGGGGGTGCGAAATATGGAAGGGGATTTTATTAATACCGGTCTACTCGTAATCAAACGATTACTGCAAGCCATTTTCCTGACCATAGCGATTTACCGGGGCGTCAAGATGTATGCCAATGGGGAGACAAATCGGCTGTGGTCGCATATTATGCTGTCGGTCATTTTGGGTATTTTTGTTTTTGCGCCTGGCATCGCCAAGTATCTGGCGCTCTATGTGCTAAAGACGCTCGGCATTTCCGTGGACGGACTAACGGACACGACGGGAGAGTGAGGCCAAGTGGAAGATCAAGAGAAAACAGAATCGTATCGTGCTCTCTACCGGGTACGGCCGCTCATTTACCATATCGGGGACATCCGCTTGTGGATGCCAATACGGCAGGACGGCGTTGTCCTTTGGTTCGTGTATATTGGCGTGTTTTTCGTTTTTAGTTATATAATCCCGGTGCTTTCCTGGGTGCTTCCGCTGGATCGTACGATCACAATGGTCGTAGGACCGATTGCCGCTGCGTACTTCACGGTCAAGCTTGACCCAGCGGGTAAAACGGTCACGCGCTATTTGCGAGACATTATTCATTTTCTGGTGCGACCGAAGTGGGTTGTCCGTTGGCAGGCGATTCGTCAGCTTGGAGGAAGAGGGAAGATCACGTTTGTTAGCTGTTGCCGGCCGTATGAGCGAATATCGCTTTCAAACGGTTCTGAGGAATGGTGCGGAGGTAGCGCGTGGCTACATGGAACGGTTGAAGGACTGCAGACGCTTTTCCTTCCCGCACATGTGCGCATTCGTTGGCGCGGCAGGAGTCAGAAACTGACGGTTACGCCACTTAAGTCGCCATCAAAACGAGCGATCGTTCCTCCTGCTTTGGTGGAGGGAAAAGCGGGCGGGAATATGACGTGGATGACATCGGATCCGGTACAAGTTGAACGAGAGAGTAGAGATAGTGTGAGGAATAAATGGAAGGTTAGTAATCGTCAATAATGAACCGATTTATAAAATGAGGTGAATCAAGAAAATGGGCAATTGGAAATACAAGGTGTCGATCAGCCTTGACGACCTATTGGAAAACCAATCAACGAGTGTAGAAGAGAAGGGCCGGACGATTGCCGAGCGGTTAGGCCGTGAAGCATGTTTCCGGTCTTTTCCGCATTTGGCGGAGTTTCGATCGGTCCGGAACGCAGAGGAACTGGATGAATGGCTGACACGCATGTACGACTACGCCGACCGACATCGGATCTGGATCAGATGAAGACCGATTTCAGAAGGGAGGTGAGATCCGTTGAAATTTCCGGTTTTGTATTGGGAACAAAACCTCCTGTTCGATACCCTGCTCAAACCATGGGCGGTGTACCGCATTCCGTTAAAGCCATATGCTTATCAATCACCGGAGAAAAAGCGCGGCACCGTGAGCCAGATGCAACAGTTTTTGCACAGTTATCACGGCAGCGGACAGTTGCTTTCCGTGACCCGGATGATGGACGCCAGCGTATGGCAAGCCAGACGCACGGGTCAGGGCGCGGAATACGAACGCTATGTGAAAGCGGTCATGCAACGGTTTGCCGAGCGGCGACCGTGGCAGCGATCGCTTTATCTCATTTTACAGCTATCCGCCGTACAGAAGCAGTTTCCGGAAGTGGATTTGTCCGGCTTGCGTAAAACGGGCGAAACCTTGAAGGCGTTGGCTGGTGCACTGGGTCGAAGCGTAACGGAGCAATTCTGGTACCGTCAACGCGGTGAACTGGAGATGGAACGTCTTCAGATTGCCAAGACAGCCGAAAGCTTGCAGTTTAATCAAGTGAACCATCACCTGAGCGGTGAACGATGCGGACCGCAGGAAATTGAATGGCTGTTGCGACGGGGTTTCTTCAGGGGTTTATCCTTAGAACCCGAGCTGATACTGACACCGGAAACGATGCGTGAGGTACGGGTAAAGGGCGACAAGGTTTTGCTGCGTCCGAAAAAATCGCTACCGATTTTGCTTGCTGCTGATATGGTTTCCGAAGAAAAAATGAAGACCTGGGTCGTGCATCATGATGATCTTGATGAGGACAGTTTGAAGAGCTTTCAGGCCTTCTTCTCCGTTGTCGATGTGCCGGAGGAGATTGATACGGTTGGCGACGAGTGGTTGTATGCACTTGAAGACCTTCCCTTTCCTGCAGAGGTCAGCATTCATTTTCAGGTGCAAACACCGCATGAAGCGGCGGGTGGATTGCAGCGAAATCGCAAGGTGCTGAAGGATCAGAGGCGCGAGTATAAGGAAGCATCCGAGGAGACACCGATAACACTGGAATGGGCAGGCAAGCGCGGGCGGGTGTTGGAGAACAAGCTTCAGAAAGGGATGCCGCTCGTATGGGCGTCTACTTGGCTGAACGTTTCAGCTTCCTCCCGCAAGGAACTGGAGGAACGTTCAGCGCAGCTCCTGCAATTGTATGCAACCAAACAAATTCGCGTGGTTCGCTCTCCAGCGGATCAGGGCACGGCTTTTCAGCTCTTTTTGCCCGGTTCGGCGATGGACAAGCAGAACCGCATCCCGATGGATCCGAAGTTTCTGTCAGCTGGAATGCTGCATGGTTCGCGGGAAATCGGCGACCCGGACGGCGACTATATCGGACGCACCTTGCATCGCATTCCGGTGCTGCTGGATTTGAAGCGCCCGATGTCCAAGGAACTGAACCGTTCCGGGGCGATTGTCATTGTCGGTACGCTTGGCTCAGGAAAATCCGTATTGAAGAAGACGCTATTCTACCATGGGTACAATCAGGGCGGCATTGTGTTCTCCATTGATCCCAAAGATGAGGATGGCAGCTTTGCTTTGATCCCGGATATCCATGAGAACATGATACGGCTTAATTTTTCAGCGGAGTCAACGACGAAGTTCAATCCGTTTCGCATGTCGAAAAGTGAAGAACGCTCTCACGGCATTGTACTGGACTTCCTGAGTCTATTACTTGAAGGAACAAGAAACGATGAACGAGCTGACGCATTAATGGAGGCCGTTGAGCGAACCTTTGAGCAGGAGAAGCGCGACCTTCACATCTTTATGACGGAGCTAACGCATATCGCAACGGAATCACCGATGGAAGCGATCCGGGTGGAAGCCAGAAGATGTGTGAACCGTTTACTGTCGTACTCGCGCAGCCCGTTTGGTAAATTCATCTTTGCCCACGACGGGGAAGAAAATGCCCAGCTCAGCGGTGCGCGTTTTATTGTCATTACGCTGGCTGGATTGCCGCTACCGAAGAAACGGAGTGAACGTCTGCAAACGGCGCTGACGCCGAATGAGCGATTTGGTCTTGGCATCATGTATCTGGTAGCCGCGCTCGGGCGCGAGTACATGTTTTATAGCCCACACGATCAACTAAAAATATTTGGCATTGACGAATCTTGGATGCTGAAAGCTTTTCCCGAGGGTGCGTTACTGATTGATGAAATCATCCGCATGGGCCGCTCTTTCGCGGTAGTGCCGCTTTTGGCAACACAAAACCCGGGGGACGTTGCCGATGAAGAGACCCGCAACAATTTGGGGTCTATTTTTTGTTTCCGTACGGAGGACCCTCGGGCTATTGCGGACAACCTGACATTGATTGGACTTGATCCCGATGATGAGGACATGATTCAGGCGTTTCGTGAATTGAAGGCCGGAGATTGCTACATGAAAGATATAACGGGTCGGATCGGGCGGGTGCATATTGAACCGACCCCGGACGATCTGCTCACCATCTTTAATACATCGCCGGATCGTGTGTCGAGGGAAAGGAGGGAAACCCCTTGAGACGAAAATGCCGTTATGGGCTTTTACTGCTGGTGTTTATCGCTTGTTTGATGAGTTTGGCAAACCCACTCACCGTTTTTGCACAAGCGCCGCCCCAAGATATGCTCGACCAACTGTTGCCGGGTGAAAGTCAGATGGGCATTGAACCGGGTGATCGGACGCTGGATTACCGTCAGTACCCGACGGATCACTATACATGGGATTTGGGCTACGATCTCGTGGAGTGGTCAGGTTGGAAGCCGAAGCTGAATAATCCATTTCCGATCATTCTGAATTGGATCGCGAATGGGCTATTTTTGGCGAATGCCTTCATTACCCGGCTTTCTATTTTTCTGATGCAGCTTGGTTTTCATACCGATCTGGTTAACGAACAACTGTCGCTGATCCTGCCAATCATGGAAGGGATGCGAACAGGTTTTTTTTCCAAATTTTTGCCGTTTGCTCTTGTGCTCTTGGCGGCGTGGATGGTGAAGGTCGGGTACTGGAACAACCAGACAACTCGGCTGATGTCCGGCGTCGTTGGTTCGATTGTTGTCCTGATCGGCAGCTACTGGTTTTTCACCCATTCGGGTCAGAGCATCCGTGCGGTATCACAGACGATGGACAAGCTGACGCAAATTACGATGGGATCGCTGGCCGCGCCTTACCAACGCGTGACGGGAGAGCAACTGGGCGCAGGTCTGGCGAATGTGGCAGATCAACAGTTGATGGCGACGTCCAATCGGCTATGGAAATTGTTTGTAGACCGTCCTTGGACGATCGGACAATTCAACCGACAGGATGGAAACGTGGTGCGCATGACAGCGGAGGAAGTAGAGGCGATTTTGGATCAAGCAGAGGAGGAAGACGTGGAGTTATCTGTGCAGGTCGGCGATGCGTGGTCACACTGGATGCGGCAGTATGCGCCGGGTATGACGCACCGGGACATTTTGCGCAAGGTGCTGGGTGATGCAAAAATTGACCACGGAGATCATGCTGACATTCCCTATGTGTTTGGTGGCGGATCGGCAGGCATTCGCTGTCTGGTCGCTTTACTGTCCCTGATTGCCACGTTAACCTTGCTTCTGTTTGTCGGAACGATTTCATTTATTTTGATTTTGGCTCAGGAAATGGCACTGGCGATCCTTATTCTTGCACCGGTCGTGCTGCTGCTTGGACTTTTTCCGGAACGGGGGTTTATGTTTGTACGCCGCTGGCTCGGCTGGTTGATCGGGGTCCTCGGTACAAAGGTCATCTATGGATTTTACATGGGCTTTACGCTGCTTGTTGCCGATATCGTCGCGCGCGGCTCCGGCATTCTGATGCTGCAGCAAATCTTTGTGGCGCTGCTCTTTTTCTGTGCATTTTTGTTCCGCAAAAAGATTCTCAAACAGATACTTAGCATCTTCCAAGCGCCGACTCCGCATGAGATGTATGACACCTCCAAAAAAGAAGTCGTCCACCATTGGGGAGAAGCGAAGCAGTCGTGGCAAAACACGAAGGAAACGACGAAAAAAGCAGCGGCGACAGCGAAGAAGATCATTTCCAAGTTGAAATAAGGAAACTGATGCGGAAGTGACGTTCCAAGCTGAACAGGCAAGTAGGGGGAGGCATTTGAATGGACCGGATTGCGGAGTGGCTAAGGGGTGAATTTCAGGTGCAGACCTTGTCCTATGAGGAAAAGCTGGCGCACGGTCTGGTTTTTCGGGGAGTTAGCCGTGGTGGGGAAGTGGTGTTTTTGGTGCCCGAATCGCAACATGTGTGGATGAGAAAAGCGGTTAGACAGGAGTGGAAGCCAACGGGGATCAAAGTACCTGATCGGGTCATGCGGTGACTGTTGACAACTTACAAAAGAGGGGATGACGATGGATGTTGTGAAAGACTGGGAGACGTTGGTATCCGACCTGAAGCAACGGATCCAAAGCGGCGATGTGTCATGCCGACTGCTGCTGGACAAAGCGGAAGCAGACCTGAAAAAGGCGCGCGAAAAACAGGTGACGCTGGAGCGGGACCGCCATGGATGAGGTTAGTGGTTTGATCAAGAAAAGGGTACTCTGGTGGGTGATCGGTAGCTTGGGTTTTGTCGGCATTGTTATTGTGTTGTTGGTTTTACTTGTGGCTTTTGTCTTATTAGGTGTGCTGGTCAGTTCGTCGGATTCCTCTATGGAAGGGATTCCAGTACCCCAACAGCAAACGTTCGATATTCCCGCACCGTTATTGCCGATCTATATTCACGCAGAAAATGAAGCGGTGACATGGTCGCGGTTGGCGGCGATTCACAAGATCACCACCGATTTTGGAGCCGAGACTGCGAAGCGGATCGATACGATTGGCGAAATGGGGTTTCCGCGACTTTTGTGGGAAGCGTACAAGGTGGATGGAGACGGGGATGGAAAGATCAGCGCAGATAACCCCTACGATGCGATTTTTTCGTTGGCAAATTATTTACGATTGGCCTCTCTTGAGACAGATGCTGCGATGGAAGCGTGGTTTTTAAACCCGAATGATGTAGCGCTCGTTTATGCCAAGGAAGCGGAGTATGCTTCTATGCTAATCATGCCGAGAAACTGGCTGTGGCCGGTCATTGGCTATACATCTCTTTCTAGTTCGTACGGTTCTCGAACCGATCCGGTTACCGGAGAGCTTGGGGTATTTCATGATGGGATCGATATCCCCGCTCCGCGGGGTACGCCGGTTGTTGCGATTCAAAACGGGGCAGTGATTCAAGTGACCCGAAGCAACAGTGGGTACGGTCATTACATCCGACTGTCACATGAAGGCGGTGTCCAGAGTTTATATGCACATTTATCCGACATCGGTGTTCGTAGCGGACAGCAGGTGCTGTGTGGGGAGGTGATCGGCTGGGTAGGCAGTACGGGGAAATCGACAGGACCCCATCTGCATTTTGGGATGTCTCAAAATGGGCAATCCGTAAATCCACAAAACTATTGGTTAGATCCAACAGAAGGAGAGTGAAGGTTGATGCTAGATCAGTTACTGCGTTTTCGCGAGTGTGAACATCGCGGCGATTTGGATGCCTATGCCCGCGACGTGACCCGCTGCGGCGGTAACGTGATTGGACGGGAACTGGACGCCGCCGCTGAAAGAGGTTATTTGACTGTGACGTTTAACAGCTTGGCGGATCGAGAAGCGTTTTGGGAGATGTTCAAACAAACGGATTCGTCTTCTTTTTGTTCTTAAGTAGAATGGATAGCTAGACAATCATGACGGCTCTCGAGAGAAGGGGGCTATTTTTTATGCCCAATAACAGTAAAGGGAGATGAAGGAAATGGGAAAACCAAATCAAAAAGTGGTCACGCATGGGGTGCAGGCTTTGGGATTACCTCCGGTCGTGATGAACCTGTTTTTTCGGAAAGCAGAGTCGTTTTTACCGAAGCATGAGTTTCTCGTGTTTGAACCACAGGGCAACCAGGTGGTTATTGGTGATGGTGACGGAAAGCAACTCGATACGATGCAGATGACACTGCCGGAGAAAGTGTGGGTCAAAACCGATGATTATGGCGACCGTTTGGTCATTACGGCGCTGTTGCCTCGGGAGTATTGAGTGGGAAGAGAAATGAGTGCAGGGCACACTTGAAAATAAATAACGATAGACGGCTGTTCTCGGAGCAGCCGTTTTTTTATGCCCATTTTTCGGTTTACAACCGTTTGGGGAGGTGATCGAGATTCCATACGAGGGAGTTTGTATCGATTTATTTTGCGGAGCTGGTGGACTTTCGTACGGGTTTGCGCAAGCAGGTTTTGACATTCGCCTAGGAGTAGATGTGGATGCATCCGCACTACTTACGTTTGAACACAATCACCATGATGCACGAGCTCTAAAGGAAGATGTCAGGCAGTTGACCGGAGCCAAGCTCCGGGAACTGGCAGGTAATGAAGCGATATTCGGCATCATTGGCGGCCCACCGTGCCAGGGCTTCAGTGTGGCAGGAAATCATAATCCGGACGATGTCCGCAATCAACTCCCATATGAATATGCCCGGCTATTGGAGGAAATCCAACCTGCTTTTTTCCTAATGGAAAATGTAAAAGGACTGCTCAGTAAAAAGCAGCGAGTTCATTTTGATGCGATTTACGAGCTGTTTACAGCTGCGGGTTACAAACTAGATTGGCGGTTGTTGAACGCTTGGGATTATGGTGTGGCGCAGACGCGGGAGAGGGTGGTTATTATCGGGTTTCGAGCGGATTTGAACATCTCATTTGAATGGCCGCAGCCTGATCCGTCGCGTCCGGTGCTGTGGGATGCCATTGGCGATTTACCGGATCCGATAGGAAGTGAACCCACACTGATGAACCATACGCTATTTAATCCCCGTCCGGCCTCGATGGAGAATCGCATACGCAACGCTGGTAAAGGGGTCGCGTTGTTTGACTGCAAGGTGCAGGATTGGGAGCAGCCGTGTAAAACGGTCACCGCCCATTTGTCGAAAGATGTTGATTTGGCACATCCCGGTTCGCCGCCCAATCATGAGGGGCACTTGTTTGACAATGTTCGGGAGCAGGGAGGTTACGAACAGGAAAACCGTACTGTGAGTTGGGATACGCCATCTTATACGATCACCGCGCACAACCGGTCGGCGGGACTGCATCCGAATCATGGTCCGGTACCGCAAGATTCCGAACAGGTGCTGCGGCTCATTTCGCAGGCGGATCCAAACGGGGTTATTCCGCTGGAGGTGCTGCAGGCCGAAATGCCTTCACGGGTCGAGGGCTTAAAAGGTCGACAAAAAAAGGGGGCATGGCACAAGCCGAATCCAACGATTACCGCGCAAACCACCTTGTATACGGGTGCGCACTACCATCCCAATGCTTCCCGCCCGCGTCGCTTCACGGTAAGGGAATGCGCGAGAATTCAATCTTTTGCGGATTCATTCGTCTTTTACGGCAGCTTGAGTGCCCAGTATCGTCAGGTTGGCAATGCAGTACCTCCGAAGCTGGCCTACCAGTTGGCACGGCAAATTGCCTTAGCTTTTCGAGAAGCGGGACGGAGGTGAGGGATTGGTGTGCAGAACATTCAGATTTATGTGAAGGAAATGCGAGGTGCGTATTATGTCATCGGCGTTGCGCCGGGGAAGGACATATACGATCTAGGCAGTCGGGAGAATGCGCAAGATGCGGTCTGCCATGCATTGGTATACGCCCGCTTGCTTGGCATTGCTGAGCAGGAGGTATATTTTTGCGGACATACGATTCCGCATATGGTAGCGCTCGGAGCCGGATTTGTTGATTCCATAACGAAAAATGAAGGAGAGGATCGCCATTGCTGAAAAGTCCAATTCGCTGGCAAGGCGGAAAATCACGATTGCGCGAGGATATCATGAGACGCTTCCCGCCTCATATTGTGTATGCCGAAGTTTTTGGCGGCGGGGGGTGGGTGTTGTTCGGGAAAGAACGCTCGAAGGTGGAAGTATATTCGGACATTAATGCGGAACTCGTCAATTTTTTCAGGGTCATTCAGGAACAGTGGGAAGATCTGGCTCAGCGCTTTGAATGGGCATTGTATGCTCGTGACGAGTTTGAGCGGATTATGAAACGCCGTGATCAGGAACGGGATCCGGTAATGCGCGCTTATGATTTTTACTATCGCATTTACTCCCATTTCGGCGGCAAATACAACGATTCGGACGACTGGGGGTACACACGCAGTAAACCAGCCTATGATATGTCCAAAGTAAAGGAAAAGTTTAAAGTCGCACATGAACGGCTGATTGGGGTGTATATCGAAAACCGTTCGTTCGAAGAAGTTATCCCGCGATATGATTCACCGGATAGCTTTTTTTATTGCGACCCACCCTATTTGGGGCTTTCCGGATACCTGTATAAATTCGATGAAAATCATCACCGAAAGCTGCGTGAATTGCTAGGTGGGATCAAGGGAAAGTTTCTGCTCAGCATCAACGACCATCCGCTAATTCGGGAATGGTATGCACCGTTTGTCATAGATAGTGTAGAGACGCATTACTCCATTGCCAAGCAGACGAAAGGCCGTCAACCTGTAAAGGAATTACTCATTTCTAATTACATTCCATCCGTTAGGCAAGCGGGTGAAACGTCCTCATGAACATGGATATCCGAGTGTACGGTTACTAGGAGGTTGTTTGATTATGAATCATATTCGCATTGAATCGAAAGGCGAAAAGTTTGCCGTTGTGCTGGAGCATGGCGGTTCGACGCAGGAAATGGATGTGCGTGATGCTTATGCGGATGCGGAAGATTATGCGTTCTATTTGGCGCAACGTTTGAAGATGGATGTCTATTATCGGGGGCAAAAAATAGATCCCTGCTCGAGGAGTTGACGATTTTGTCTATTCAAATTTCGGAAATCGTGATGGACGGCCTAAGCGCAGTTCAAACTTCAGATGATGAAATTGATCTATACGACATCCCGACCGTTATTCGTTGGCTAGAGGCGCACAGTTTTCCCGAGGCGGCAAGCTGGATGGGTTGTCATGAAACAGCCTATCGGGATGGACTTATTGTTGGTTTTGAAGTCGAACCTTGGTAAATCAAATCGTCGTATCACAACCTGCAAATCATGGGGAAGGGGTGAAGAACCATGAAAGTACCGAAAAACGTATGGGATGGGCTGGAGGCTGTTCGGGTATCGGGGAAGACGAATATGCTGATCGTTTCCGATGTGATCCGCTGCGCACAGATGCTGGGTTACCCGGAAACGGCACAGTGGATTCAGGATCATCGAAGCGAGTATTGGGAAGGCGTGTTTCAAGGCTTTGTGGCATCAACATGAAACTGTGTTTGAAAGGAGGTGGTAAGCCTTGCTGCAAGTCGCTTTGTTTCGTCCCCACCAGCGTCAGCGTCAGGCGTGGATCGATCGACTTCGTGCGTCGGGTTATGCTTGTCGCTTCGTCAATGATCTGAATCGGATTACATTCGAATTAGATATCGTGGTCATTGATTCGGCAGTTGGGAAATGGAACGACTATGTTCAGTTAGTTCGGGACAAAGGCGTGCCTGTTGTGCTACTCGTAGCCAGCGGTGCACAGTGGGAAGAAGACAAGTTGGCTGCGCTCGGCGTTGTCGGTACGGTGACTGAGGATGAAGAAACAGATCAACTCTTTGCCCGATTCTTTGCTCCCAACAAACTGGAAGACGAAGAGCTACCGGTTTCTTTTCCGCAGTGGGGAAAAGGGCTTGTAATGTCGACTGAAGAAGTGATTGTTTCGCAAAAATTGGATCATGCAGATGTGGACGAGCAGGTAGGCGTGTCGACCGAAACGCAGATAGAAACGAGAGGACCGCATAATGCGACAACGTTTGTTCCGCTTTCACAGCGGAAAGCAACGCGGCAGAAAGCGGAGGGATCTCTGGAACAAACGGTACAAGATCGACCGGATCGACATGTAGAAACCCCATCTAGAATGGAGAACGCGGAGCCGATAGGTTGGGTGGAAGAAGGTGAAGAACCGGAGCAACAACAAGCTGTCACGCCTGAGTCGTCTAGCGCTTTGCCTCGGATAAGCAGGGATCTCCCATCGGTTGTCGCGGTCTTTGCTGCCAAAGGCGGCGTAGGTAAAACGACATTATTGATTCATTTGGCTTCATTATTAGCAAATGTTGGATGCCGGGTTTGCATTCTCGATCTGGATCTGATGAACGGAACAGTCGCATCCACGTTACAATTACAACCTCATAAAACGATTGTCGATCTGGTTCGCCGGATCGACGATCCGAAAGCAAGCCGAGCCTGTCTTCAACAAACGAAGATGGGCTTTTCCATTGTCGCCGCTCCTTCACAACCGGGAACTTTTAAGATGCAGCGGGAGCAACTGCTAGCGATCCTTCGCTTTCTGAAAGAAGAAACAGATATCGTGCTGATCGATACACCAGTCCATTTCGACGCCCTCACGAAGCTGGCTCTGGAACAGGCGGAGCTACAGCTGCTCATGACCACCGACGAACCGGCCAGCATGCAGAGTATCGTGCGAATGAAGCCGTTGTTATCCAGCTTGTTGCCTGCACCGGACATGTACACCGTATGGAGTCGTTTTACGGAAATCTTGCCGAAGGAGCAATGGCGTCAGGAGATACCTTGGCCGGTAATCCTGGAATTGCCGGAAGATCCAACGATCAGCCGAGCGGTTCGAAGCGGGCAATTCATTGCAAGTTCGCCTTGCAGTCCGTATCGACTGCGTGTGAAAGAACTTGTGGATCGGTGGATGGGCGTGGAGCCGGAGCATCCCGGTAAAAAACGGAACCTGTTGGCACGTTTTTTATCCAATCGGACCTAAACCAATAAACGTTCCAGAAGGGTGGTGAGAACATGAATGTGCTTGAGGCAAGAATCGTTCATCCCATGAATGCCATTGGCGGTTTGTATGTCTTTATTGAAGGGACACAAACGGAGATATACAAGGGAGCCTCCGATCGTCTGGCGGTCGAGACTGCGAACAGTCAAGGATGGAAGGGCAACGGACGAGGGACTGTTGGCATCCCAACGCGCATGGGGATCGATTTGTACACGCGTTCCTACTGGTTTCACGAAAGGCGGTAGCTTTTCTGCCGCTTTATCTTATCGAGAGGGGAAATGTAGCGATGTCTTTTATGTACCGCTACCGCAAACCGGTCGTGATCTCGGCGATTGGTTTGGTTTTTATTATGCTGCTTGCCACATGTGTCTTTTTCTTGCACCAGCAAGCAGAGCAGGAACAGCTGCGTGAGGAGCTTCAAGCTCATTATGAAAAGAAAATCGAGGAACTACAAACCATGGAGCAGGCCGCAAAAACACGAATTCTTGTGGTCAGCCGGAGCCTTCTCGCAGGAACGACATTGCAAGCGGGCGATGTCAAGTCCGTGGAGGTGTCTATAGCCTTGGTCGCATCCGGCAGCATAAAGGAGCAAAGCGCAGCGGTCGGCAAAATCACAAAAATTGACTTACAGCCGAATACACCGCTCGTCGCTTCGATGCTGTTTGAGGACAAGCCGATCCCAAGGGATCTGCGATTTCAGGAATTTAACGTGATCCAATTGCCGACGAATTTGCAAAAAAGCCAATTTGTCGATGTACGCATTAACTTTCCGACAGGCGAAGATTATATCATTCTTGCCAAAAAGAAAGTCCGAGAAGTGGCTGGCACCATTGTCTGGGTCGAGATGAATGAAAAGGAAATCCTGATGGCGTCCAGCGCGATCATCGATGCGTATTTGCAAGGTGCAAAGCTGTACGCGCTCACCTATGTCGATCCGGGTATACAAGAGGCTGCCATTGCCAATTATCCATCAAATCCGAAGGTGCTTGACCTGATGGAACGCGATCCCAATGTGTTGGAAGAAGCAAAATCCGCACTCGCCCGTCAGCTTCGCACCGTTTTGGACAACAACCTGAAAGCGATGAGCGACGCAGATAAAATGCGGGTGGTTAGCGGCGCTGTCACCGTGCAGCAGCAACTGCAAAATGAACGCATCACGACCCAGCAAAACAATGCGATGCGACAAACAGTTCAACAACAAGCGGAGCAACAGCCAAACGGAAAAAATGGACAAGCCGCTCCGAAACCAACCACCCAAACGGAGTCTGTACCCTCCAATACATCGCCTTCGCCGATGCCGGATAAACAATCACCTGTGCCCGATGCCGTGAATGATTCGGGCGAATCGACGCCGGGTGGAAAGCCGCTGCAGAGAGGCACACTGGACGATATATTCGACCAGTCATCTGCCAACGGCCCGGCTTCATGAAGGAGGCAGCGATGAAAAATATTGTCTTTTTTGGTGCGCCGGACAAAAGCCATCTGTTGCTGACGCTCGGTAAGCTGTTGGTTGCCGCAGGACAAAAGGTGCTGCTCGTCGATTCGACGTTGGCGCAGTCGGTTCAGGGGTATCTCCCGCTTTCGGGTGAACGGCCGAGCGCGTACGTGACCGAGTTTGAAGGATTGGATGTCTCGGCTGGGTTCATTACGTTTACCCAGTTGGATCGCTACATGAAGCAATCGGAAGGCAAGTGGCCCGATTACGATGTGATGCTGCTCGATACGGATCATACCGAGTTTGTGAAAGGTCGGGACTTGTCAACGTTTACTCATTGCGTCTGGTGCAACAGCTTGGAGAAGCTGGCTTTGCAAAAAAATGCTAAACTGATGCAGCGGCTGTGTTTGGCGGAATCCGCTGCGCAGCCGCTGCCGTTTTTAAAGCTGCTGTACCCGTCCGTGCAGGCTACAATTACCGAGGCGTATATCGATTCACAGATAGCGTCGAATCCCATTCAGTGGCTGAATCCGGTATTTCGTATTCCTTTTGACGAGCGGGACATTTCGACAAAAATTGATAATCAGCATCATTGTCGCATCGACGTGAAAAAGCTTTCTGGAGCCTACATCCGGACGGTGTTGTCCATGTCAAAGCAACTGTTCGATTTGGATGAACGAACCGTTAAAACGGCGTGGAAACGGGTAAGGAGGGATCGCCGTGGGACATAGTGTTGTTTTTTGGAGTCCGGTGCCGGGGCAGACCGGTACCACAACGAATTTGATCGCTGTCACCACGCTGCTTGGTCTGGACTATTCCTCCCGATTGCTCTTGCTTGGGTCTGTGCAAAGCCGCCGAGCTGCCATCGAACAGGCTTTTATCAAGCGGCGAACGCAAACGGGAGACGAGCTTGCTTTTGCTGCCGACTCCGGCATCGATGCACTAGTGCGGTTGACTCAAAACCGCAAGCTGACAGCGGAGATGATCCGGGACTATACCTTGCCGCTTTTGAAGGATCGGCTCGATCTGTTGCACGGTTCGAACAAGGCGGACAAAGCGTTTATCCCCGGCATGAAGGAGGTACTGTATCCGTTGCTTGATACGGCCAAGCGTTATTATGACCTGACGCTGATTGATGCGGGAAGCGGCATGGGGTCGGGATGGACGCAGGCACTGCTGCAAAACGCTGATCTGGTGGTGATCAGCCTGAATCAGAACCGTACCGTACTGGAGCGGTTTTTTCAACAACAAGAGGAAGTGCAGAAGGGCAAAAAACAGCTTTTTATTCTCGGTCAGTACGACCGGCACTCCGCCTATACAGCCAAAAATATCGCGCGGAAGTATAAGGTGAATGTCCCGATCTATCCGATTCCGCACCATGCAGGCTTTATGGACGCGTCACAGGAAGGTGGCGCGATCGATTTTCTGTTTCGCAATCGCAGCGTACCGCGTGACCATGAAAATTATATTTTCATGCAGAGCGTTCACACACTGGCACAGGCAATTATCGAACAAGCCGGATTGAATAAGCCGTCTTTCGGTGGAAAGGGGGGATAAAGGATGCTCTATGTGTTCAACTGGCTACTAATTCTTGTGCTTGTGCTGCTGGCCGGTGCGCTGCTCTATTTCCGCATGAGCGGGCGAAAGCTGGAAAAGCAGACGGAGGAACGAGCCTATACGATTGAGGCGATGACCGCGTACGTGAAACAGACGCTGCACGATTTAACGAGCAGCAACTTGTACGATCTGGGCTTATCGGAAGAGGCATTCCGTCGTCGAAAACACAAGCGAGCGGAGTTGAAAAAAGCGCTGCGCGGTTGCACGTCCGGGGATACGCGGGACAAGGCGTATGTGAAGCAGTTTTTATATGATTTCTTGCTGCAATCCTACCAATTGGATGAAACGAGCATCAATCGGATTCTCCCATTTGATGAGCCGTACGAGCTTTCGCCCCAGGATCAGTTTGACATTCTGCTGTACCAGTATAAGAAACGATACCGGCAGAATGGATTGAGTGAGTTGATTCGAAAATATGATCTGGATCGACCCAAGCTCGGGATTGAGGACGGGAAAACCGAATCGTACCGAATTACCACTGAGGAGATTCATGAGATTTATAAGAAGGAATCGCGGCGGCTGCATTTCGAGGACAAGCTGCATATCGTGGTTCAGCGTATTTATCAGCAATACAAAGGATTTAGTGTAGTGGACGAAATCCGCGACATGAAGATCGATGGCGTG
Organism: Paenibacillus antri; assembly: GCF_005765165.1. Classification (NCBI taxonomy): domain Bacteria; kingdom Bacillati; phylum Bacillota; class Bacilli; order Caryophanales; family Paenibacillaceae; genus Paenibacillus; species Paenibacillus antri. The sequence goes on from NZ_VCIW01000028.1 coordinate 47,931, forward strand.
TCGGGCGGCGTTTCGGGAATACCGCCTTCGGTATGGGAAGGCGAATGGGAATTTCAATCCGATTCGTTACTGCGTGAAGTCCCGAAGTCCCACGACAGTGTGTGGATTTTCTACCGAGGGAAGTCGATACACCTTGCCTTCCTCTCGTTTGGAACGGAGCAAGAACTGAAACGGGTCAGTCAGAATATTTACAAATATAACTATCCCGGCCAGTTGTCGGAGGCGAATGGCTTTAAGGTCAACGAAATGGCGGACGGATCGCGCGTTGTTGTACTGCGTCCCCGCTTTTCCGAATCTTGGGCCTTTTTTGTACGGAAATTCGATGTGCAAAGCGCGACGCTGGAGCAACTCATTCAAGACGAGAACGCCCAACTTCCCATCGAACTAATCGCTTATCTCGTTAAGGGTGCAAGGATCACCGCCGTCACTGGGGCGCAGGGCAGCGGAAAAACAACACTTCTTATGGCAATGGTCAAATTCATTTCGGCTACCTTCCCGATTCGAGTACAGGAGATGAGTTTCGAGCTTCATCTGCGAAAAATCTATAAGGATCGCAATATTTTGAGCTTCCGCGAGACAGAAACGATCTCCGGACAGGATGGCTTGGATATACAGAAAAAGACGGATGGCACCGTGAATATCCTTGGCGAGGTGGCGACCGATCCGGTTGCGGCTTGGATGATCCAGATGGCGCAAGTTGCTTCACTTTTCACACTTTTCACCCACCATGCTAAAACGTTTCGCGATTTGGTATATTCGCTCAGGAATTCGCTATTAAAAACGGGAGTGTTTACGAACGAAAAGGTGGCAGAGCAACAGGTGATCAGCGTCATCAATTTTGACATTCATTTAAAACGAGATGTCAACGGCAGCCGCTATATTGAGCGCATTACCGAATGTGTGCCGCTCGATCAGGAGATGGATTATCCCGTGCTTTATCGGCAGTCCGAAAAGTTGGAGGAAAAGGTGGTTGCGTTTATGGAAACGGCCACCGAATATTTCCGGCGCTCCACCGATCGGGTCCTGTATGCAGCGCGGAATGTGATTGAATTCCACGATGGACGGTATGTGGCGGCGCATCCGGTTTCGGATCAAAACGTGCAAGAGATGCAAGAGCATCTATCCGATGCGGATCGCGCAGCGTTCGCGGCTTATCTCACGGCGAACTGGGGGGAACGGAATGGATAGTAAAACAATGCTGTTGGGCTTGTTTGGCGGAGCGGTCGTGTTTTTTCTCGTCGCTGTGATCCTTTTCAAATGGCTGTCCCGCAAAAATACGGGAATCGGTTCCATTCGGGAATATGAAGAGCTGCGGCTCCCTGGTAGAGCCACCAGCAAACAGGCCCTGTATAGTCTCTTGCAACGAGTGTATGTCGTGTGGGAACGGGTTCCTCTGCTTCGAGACTACTTGACGACGATCCGTAAACGATTGTCGGCACTGCATACCTACGACGAGTGGAAGCTGCGGTTGGAAATCATCAAAATCGCGCTCGTTGCATGGGGGGCGCTGCTGATCGCTGCTGTACCGCTGTTCTTGTTCGCCCGCGATCCGATGACTTTGCTTATGATCATAATCGGCATCTGGGTCGGTCATGGCATGATTGCAGATGCGTTTGTCCATCGTCTGGAAAATCGGCTGCTCCGTCAGCTACGTCACTTTTTTGCCGATGTCCGGCATCACTACCACAGGCACGGTATGGTGGAGGAAGCGATCTACGATGCGGCAGAAGCCGCACCGTATGAAATGGCACTGCATGGGCATGAAGTGTATGCCGTACTGACTGCCAGCGATCCGGAAGAAAAGCTGGAGCAATATTATGAGGTCGCGCCGAAACGTTTTCTCAAAGGGCTGGCTGGATTGTCGCACCTTGTCAAGGAGTATGGGGACAAAACGCTGCAGAATGGCTCGTTATACTTGCATGCGCTCGGACGATTGACGACCGAGTTGAATTTGGATATTTTGCGGCGGGAGAAACTCAGCTATTTGCTGCAAGGATTGACCGCCATCGCGCTCATCCCGATTCTCTTCACTAAGCCGATCGAAAACTGGGCTAGCCGTTACTTTCCGGCGATGGACGATTTTTACGCAAGTAAGCTGGGCTGGATCACGAAAATCGTAATCTTGCTGATCATTCTCGGCTCGTATGTGTTGCTCCGCAAGATGCAGGAATTGGACGGAGAACGAAAGGTACGGCGGCGAAAGCCGTGGGAACAGCGAGTTTACGATCTGCCGCGGGTACGCCGGGTCATGGACCGGATAGCACCAGAGCCTGGCACGCGGGAAGCCGCCCGCAGCGCGATGCTGCTCAAAGAAACGAACTCGCCGCTCCGATTGGAGTGGTTTTTTGTGCAGCGCGTGACCATCAGCATCGTGGCGTTTTCACTCACGCTGGGTTTGTTTGTGACGCTTCATGGTGTCACGAGACACCAGATTCTTCATGCGCCGGTAAAGCCGGACACGATGTTCGGCCGTTTGTCAGCGGAGGATGAAGCGAAAGCGAAGGAAGCGGCGGCGCTTGATCGCAGGATTATCGCAGATGTGAAGGGGGTGAAAAAAAGACTTTCCGAGGCCGTCATAACCGAGTTGCGAAAAGATCCGCTGCTTACGCAGAATGAGGCGCAGCTTCACGCCGCCGCGAAGCGCATGGTGCAGAAACTCGAAGCGTTAAACGGCGAATATCTCAAATGGTGGGAGGTGATGCTGGCCTTGTTGATCGGCTTAGGTGGCTACTATGCGCCGGCTGGCTTGCTGCTGTTTCAGCGCCGGATGCGGAATATGGAGATGAAGCATGAAGTCGATCAGTTTCATTCCGTAATTGCCATGCTGTCGGAAATGGATCGGATGTCAGTTGAACATCTGCTGGAGTGGATGGAGCGGTTCGCCTTTATTTTCAAGGAACCGATTCAGCACTGCATTCTGCATTACGAACATGGAGCGGAACAGGCGTTGGAGCAATTGAAAGAAGAAGCACCGTTTTTGCCTTTTGTCCGAACGGTGGAAAAGCTGCAACTGGCCGTAGAGAAAATTCCGATCCGTCAGGCGTTCGACGATCTGGAATCCGAGCAAACCTTTGCGCAAGAACAGCGCAAACAGGATTACGAAAGGTTGATTGAAACGAAAGCGGGATGGGGGAAAATGATCGGTTTTGCGCCGATGATGTCCCTCATTTTTTGTTACCTCGTCTTTCCGCTCGTCTATGTCAGCCTGAATCAAATGTCGGTGTATTATGAGCAAATTCAAAAAATCCAATAACCAAAGGAGTTTGATGTACGATGAGTAATGCTCAAAAAGCGCTGGTGATGGCAGCGGGTATTTTCCTCGCCATCGCGCTGATCACACTTGCCGTAGTCATGTTTATTTCTGCCCAGGAATCGACCAAAGCGGCGCAAAGCAATTTCAGCAACATCCAAACGGAGCTGTCGCAAACGGCCTTTACCGTCTATGACAATACGCTAGTGTCGGGAAGCCAGGCGGTCAATGCGCTGCGCAAGTTTTCCGATCAGGACCAATTCGGCATTCAAATTGTAACGGGGAAAAATCCGGCTGGACAGTGGTATGGCAAGGTAATCAATACGGGCGTTCCGGTTGATAGCATCACGTATGGTTCGGTTGTAGGGCCGGCTCCGGGAACGCTGGTCCAAATACTTGATGAAGCGGATATCGACTACGTGAATCCGAGCGGCAAATTCCGGGCACAGCTTGTGAAAGACAGCAGCAACGTCATTCGAGGTATCGTGTTCCGTCAACAGTAATCAGAATGTGGACATGCCCTACCCGTTTAACGGTGGGTATGTCCTTCTTATGAAGGGAGGTCATTAGATGGGGTACTCGGTTCGGTCGATGATCGACATGAGTTTTGCTTGTCTAATGTTTGTGGCCGCTGTGACCATAGGCTTGCTGTTGTTTCAGAGCGGAGCCGCTTCACTTGATGTCGCTTATGGCGCTAACCAATTGGCGGATCGCAGTGTTCACTCGACGTTATCTCCACTGGCAGGGGACGGCAACGTCACCGGAGCGGAGGTGCTTCAATCAATCGCTCATATTGAAGAAATCGGGGTGGAGATTGTTGTGGATGGTATCGTGCTTACGCCACAGCTTGAACGGGAGGAAGTCATTGTTTCGGGTATTCGGACAAACGGTATGTATAGGCCGGTTTACGAGCGAGGACCGCAAGGAGAATTGCAGCGGATTAGGTTCAACTCGCTGTGAAAGGGGTGTGCGATGAACAGTATTTCAAAGGTGTTTGCGATAATCATGGCGATTCTTCTTTTATATATCTTCCCGATCTCCGCTGCGTTTGATAATCAGGATGATGTCTCGGAGCTGGTCGTGCTTCGGGCGGTGACCACATTTGTGGATGCGGTGCGGGATAAAGGCTACATTTCTCCCACGATGTACAATGACTTTGTGCAGGGATTGCATGCGACCGGCAACACGTTTGACATTCAAATGGAGCATGGGCAAAAACGATATGATCCGGTGTATGACGACCCAACGCGCCCTGAGACGTTCCGGGATGCGTACGTTATTCACTATGAAACATTTTATAACGTGCAAATGTTGCCGGTGCTGTTTCCGAATACGGCGGCGGGTAAAGACGATCCGACGCGCCGGTATAAACTGGCGGTGGGCGATACTTTTCATGTGGTAGTGAAAAACACGAACCGAACGAATGGGACGATCCTCCACGATTTTCTGAATAATGCCAGTAGTCCACATGAAAAAATCTTTTTTCCCTACGGAGGCGTTGTGCGCAATGAAGATGGTTAACTGGGCAATCGTAGGGGTATTAATTCTGCTGCCGTTCTTTGTCATCAATCGGCTGGATACCGAAACGCAGCGTCGGATGATGATTACGGAGCTTCGCTATGATGCGGTGCTAGATACAGCAGTAGATGATGCGGCACAGGCGTTGCTTACGAATATGAACCAACAGAAGGAAGCGCAGTACGATTCGGGGAAAAGGGTACGGGTGAACAAGGAGGAAGCTATCGCGACATTTTACCGTACGCTGTATTTGAATTTTGGCATTTGGGATGATCCGATCTCGCAGGGCGTGTTGAATCGATACATTCCGGCGGTGGCGGTTATTGGATATGATGGTTTTTATGTGTATGCCGAAGAAGAATTTTCGAACACGGCCGGTGAAACGAAGATACGGCCCGTGTGGAGTCCGATGAAGCCTTATGCGTATGCCGACACACAGGGCAATAGCCTTTCGTTCACGCTGGATGACTATGTGACAGCTTATGAAGCGGGTAGCGGTGAATGGCAGGAGGGTTTTAGGACGGAGATTCAACAGACAACAGTGATTCCGCTCCTTCACGATCCGCAGTTATTCGAGCAGGTGCGACGAAATACGATTGTAAATGCGATTCAGAACGAACTGACCTATCGGATCAATCGCCATAATGAGTATGCGATGCGGACGGGTGTGTCCTATACGTTTATGCTGCCGGCGATCAGCCAAGAGGAGTGGAACAACACGATCAATGATACCGGAGTATTGGCCTTCATTCAGGGGATTCCGATGGGGAGCAAAGTGTATAACAACTATGCGTTAGGCGGTAGTAGAGTGCAGAAAAAGCCGATCATTGTTGGGGCGATCAAGGACGGCATGAAAGTGTACTACCGCAACACCTGTCCGTTTTCATATCCGGTTGAAGAAACATTCGAGAGCGAAAAAGCCGCTGCGCAAAAAGGATATATCCCGATCAGTTGCAGGAATACGACATAACTCGCAACGCTTTCATGAAGGAGTGGACAGGTTGGACAGGTGATTATATGATGGAGTAAACAATTGTGAACTTCCTGAATTTCTCAAAAATCATGTCGAAGGAGTTGATTCAATTGAAGAAATGGATGGGTGCAAGTTTGGCTGCTATCATGCTATTTGGTCTTGTGGCTGGTATCTCCAATGCGGCGGCGACTGCACCGACTTTCGTCAGTGTGGTGATGGATGGTTACAAAATCTGGTTTCCCGATGCGCAGGCGTTCGTCGATGACAACAACCGGACACTGGTTCCAGTGCGCTTTGTCGCCGAAAAAATGAAGGCGAAGGTCGGCTGGGAATCGAAGACGATGACGGTTCCGATTGAGCGAGACAGTCAGCAGATTCTGCTGACTGTCGGATCTAGCAAAGCGCTTGTGAACGGTGAAGAAGTTACCTTTGATACGAAAGCCATTATGCAAAAGGAGCGGACGTTTGTACCCTTGCGGTTTGTCAGTGAAGTGTTGGGAGCGGATGTGAAATGGGATGCGTCGATATCGACTGTATTTATCACAACAAAAGAAGATGCCGTTGCGAAATACGATGAATGGGGTCGCTTGATTCGCACGACCGATTTGCCGAAAAATGCGACCGACTATCCGTACATTTTGGCAGATGTGCCGAATGAGATGTATGAAATGAAACGGCCTCATTCACATCCAGATCCTGCAGAAAGTAAGGTTGCTTCTGAACTTTATACGTCTATACCTGAATTCAAGAAAGAGAACATTGATATTTGGATGGAACGTCTAAAGTCATTTGGCGCTGTGTGGCTCAATGCCGATTACCGTACGATTGATTACAGTTGGGCGGATGAGTTGTTTGTAAACAAGGTACAGCTAAACGGAAGTGAACTGAAATATATTAAACGATATGTTGATTGGGTAAAGGAAAACCAGATCCAGATGGAAGGATTCCTTGATCCGGAGCCATCCATGATTTATGACGATGGGTTTGGCGGGTATCACGTGCGCTCAAAATTTAGAATCAAATTTAATGGGTTTAAGAAAAATGAAAAACTGGTTTATGACACATGGTTTCCCGATGATTTACAATTAGAGAAAAGTATTTGGTATGAAGGTTACACAGACGTATATTTGTCTACAAATGTAGGAGGAAATTGGGGAAAAACTTTGAGAGTTGATCCTCAAGCAAGTTTGTTCCGAAATTATATCATGAAAAAGGCAGGGTAGAGAAACCATGAATAAACACATAAAAAAAATTGTGAGCATGCTGCTGGCATGCTTCTTTTTATTGGACGTTTTTTCCTTTATTGCTCATGCTGAAGTACCGGCAGTCCGAATAAAAGAAGGGAAAATCAAATTCGATGTAACCAGTACGGCGGCGACAAGCGGCATTAGATATAAAACAACGGGGTGGACTATTCGCAGAGACAGTGTCTGTATGGTTAATTCATCAGGGAAACACTGTGATCCGACTGGGAGTGGGTCAGCAGTTATCGAGGGGCTGACCCAAATTGACCAGTATCCAAACCCACCTGTTCCAGGAGAGCCATTAACGACTTCGTTTGAAGTTTCGGAAACAAGAGTAACAAAGGCATTAACCGATAATGATTTGGAAGGCATTCAGCAAAATGATCAACTGTATTTGTATGCAATCATGATCGTCACCCAAAACGGGAGTCAAATCGGAGGTCCATATTACACGTTGGACGGGATCAAAAAGGCGCAATCGTGGGCGCATCCGGACGATTTGGACGATTATTTCGGCATTCCGGTGACCTACGATAGCCCGGATTTTCCGGTCGATGTCGTATGTAAAACGGAAACGGGTACCATCATCTCTGATCCGGCCTGCTCCTTTCATAAGGGTGATTATAAGGCGGGAGTCGAGATTGAACACACGTTTGATCAGAAAATTGAAGTGGGCGGAAAGACTTATGAGATTGTGCGATCGTATATCGTATCCAAACATAATCTCAGTGACAAAAAGTTTGTGCGTGAAATAGGGGAATCTAATCTGCTTGATCGGCACATCAGCGTCTATTTGAGCGGAGTGAACATTATCGCCGAATATAAAGAGCAGGACAACCCGGTGAAGGCAATTTACCAGAAAGAAGACGGTACGAAGCTGAAGGAAGTCGATAAGGGCAAGTTTGCAACTGGAGCCGAAGCGACACACACTTTTGAGGCCCAACTTGTTTCGGGTGGGAAAACCTATGAAATTATCCGTTCTTATATTACGGACACGAATGACCCGAATACCAAAAGGTTTGTTCAGGAAAAAGCGGATCCGAAGCTCCGAGAACGATCGATCACGGTTGCTTCGGGCGGCTCCAATTTTGTTGGTATTTATAAAATCCCCTCCTCGGTAACCGTCACTTCCCGCATTGAGGCACCTACACAGGTGAGCGGAACGACGACCGAAGTGAACGGGGATTTTTTGTTTGATGCGAAAGCATTGACCAATCTAAAAACGTATGAGATCACGAGCATCCAAAACGCTTCGTTGATCCAGTCCGCTGACCGGACCGGCACGTTAAGCGGTACATCTGCTGCGAAATCGGTTCCGATCCGTATCCCAATCGGTTCTTCTTCCAGTGTCACGGTGAACATTACGGTGGTGGTCAAAGATGTGGATGGAAACATAGGTGATTCGACGTCTGACCACACGGTGCAAACTTCGAATGGCGGGGATACACCGACCGGAGGAACGACGCAACAAGCTGAAGTCATGGATCCGAATGTAGCAGGCGTCATTAAGGCCGATCTACGCGGAGCAGAGAAGTTCGATGTCGTCAAAGGCATTCCTACTTCCGAGAGCTTGTATGTGAACGCTTCGTCCAAAGGGTATCTGTATCGGAATGAATTTACGGAAATGTCCGGGACAAAACAATATCCAATTCAAGTGAGCAAAACGTATACGCTAACGTGGACGGAAACGCGATCCGGACCTCCGGATGCGGAAGGCAATCCGACGACCGTTTACGTACCCCGTTCGGATACGCAGACCGTAGCCAAGAGTTATTCGATTGAACGCAAGTACAGCTATTGGCAAATCCAAAATCTCGAAGTGTATGGCCTTCAAAAAGCCACGTTCGCCAACTATGCGCTGCCTTCGGGAACGGTCACGTTGCAGTCGAACGGCTATACACCGCCGAACGTATCCGCCGTGCATGAAGCATCGCTGGATTCGCATATTACCCATCCGGTGTATACCAACATAACGTTGCCCGGCCAAACGATTTCCGGTGGCTCCAGCCGTCCGTCCGTTCCGAATGAGGATTGGAAAAGCGAAGCGGAAAGGGCAATCGGCAAGATCAAAGTAAAAAACGATTCGGTTGTCTTTAACGGGATGACAGTAATGGACAATCGAACGGTGGAGGAAAAGGCGCCGGCACCGGGTGCGATTCCGGCTCCGACCACGATTGAGCAGGATGTGCTATACGGCAAAGGATACCTAATCGATTCCGTCAAAACGAACAAAGCAAATCAAGCCAGCTCCGGAACGATTTTTTATACGCTGGTGAAAGGCATCAATGGGGGAGAGAACAAGTCCTATCCGATCAACGGTATCAATGCCGTGACCGTGCATACGCCGATCGTCAACACTGCTTCCGTTTCGGACGATCAAGCCCATAATCAAAAGACAAAGCCGAGCGCGGGTCGCTCGGCTTTCATTTTGGATCGGCCATTTACCGTGACTGTACCAACTAGCGGCCCGCATCGGGATATCACAGGGTATGGCAACCGGGATTATGTGAAGTACACGAAAGACAAGCAGGTATGGTTCCCGTTTGATACGTACAGCAACGACAAATCGACCTTTTATCCGAAGGAGACGTGGATTTCGCTTCCGGTTACGCAAACGACGACGACCTTTTTCCTGCCTGTATGGGTAGACGAGGGCAATTACGATGTGCTGTTCCGCACCTTCGCGGAAAACAGCCCACCGGCATCATTCGGTACACAGATGAACGCCAATCTGGAGATAAGCAACCACGTTGCCACGCTGGTCATTCCGGTGGAAGTGGTCGGCCGTCTCTATGATTTCCGCATTACCGACATCGCCGACTATAGTTGGGAAACGGTATTCAGGACGCAAAAAGGCAGTGCGATACCGACCGGTAAGCACTATTGGGTCGGTGCAAAAGGGATTGACGGTGCGGCGCGCGGCAATAGCGCCCCGTTTGTACTGCCGGTTCGGCAGGGTAGCAATCCAAATCAGGGCATGAAAAATATCGCGGTCAAGACAGGCTATCATTTCAAGTTCGATCTCAAGACGAAGGGAAACATGTTTGGATCCAAGGACGGCATCAAGATTACGCCAACGTTCTACTTCGTGGATGCCAAAGGCAAGAACCGCCAACAGGTTGATCTTTATTATCACACGAGCACGAAGAAGTTCATCCGGATCGGCTCCAGCGACGATGTCGAAAAAAGGTACGTGACGCTCGATGCCCGGCTGCGTAATGTACCACAACAGGAAATGGTCAACACGGCAGGTTCGTTGTGGAGCTTAAACGGAGGTTCCGGTACAAAGCAGACGTATATCGATCAATATCTGAAAAATGCCAAGAAGCAAACGTACATCGGGGGGTACGACATTTTGCTCTTACCGCAGCAGCTTCGGACGTTTATCGGGAACATGAATGTGCCGTCTGGCGTGAACGCGGCGCGGGCAAATGCTTCGGTTCAACAATGGTATGGGGAATACAGTTTGCCCGCAGCGCCATATGTCGTACCGAAAGGGACTAATTTGGCAGAGTATGGACGCACGAATCGACTGGATGACAAGTCCCCGGTTTTCCTGAAGGACGGATATATTATTGTTAATTTCAATATAGAGACGATCCGTAATCAGGACGTGAACAACCCGCATTTACAGTACATCAATGCGCCGTTGAACAACCAATGGCAAATGGAAGGATTTCAGCGTAGCTTCACTGATCCGTACGGTATGACCTTTCAGTTGAAGGATGGAGACATCGTGTTTTATCATGCAAACCTGTCTTCTTACGATGACTTCGGCACGGGCGGAACACATTAACTTCGGCTTTCTCATCGTTCAATCATTTCACACGAAAAGGACTCCTTTGGGAGTCCTTTTCGTGTTCATGGAGGAATGTGAATGTACGCATTAACATCAGGCGGCGGCTGTCTCTTTCCAATTCAACCGTCCGCCTGCTACGCAAACGCATGGATGGAGGAGGGGGAAATCTTGCCGTCCTTGGAACTGATCGACAAGAAAAAGAATGGATTCGGCGATATGATCTATTACATCCGGGATCAGCGAGGTGTCACAAGCCAGGTATACGAAGGAGATCTGGCGGCTTTTATGAAAATGAAAGGCGTGTCGGAGTTGAAGGAAGGGTCGCCGCTTTTCTATTCCCGAAAATCCAAATAGAAGGAAGGAGGGAATGAAGCCATGACATATCAAGAATTTAAACGAAAAGTGAAGAAAGCGTATGATGGCATCGAGATTTCCTTTTCCTCCAATGGAGCGCAGCATACAGCAAAAATTGATGACTGCCTAACACTGTTTAACAACATGGAAAGCGAGGCTGTTTACGGCAAAATGAACGGTGTCTCAATTGGCCGGTGTATGGGCATCGAATCATAGGTTAGCGGTAGGACGTTTTGTTATCAGAAGGGGGAGGGTTGTCATAGGCGCATGGGGCTACGGGATTTTTGAGAATGACGATGCGTTGGATATTCGGGATCGGTTTCGGAGGCACAGCCGGGAAGGACTTCCGATGGAGGAAGTGACGAAGCGATGCATGGAGGACTTTCCCGATCCGATGAACGATGTTTCCGTTGTTTTGGCTCTTGCTGCCTTACAGATGGAACAAAACAAGCTGCAGCCGGAGATCAAGCGGCGGGCGCTGGTCATGATTGCGGAGCGAAAGGAGATCGGATCTTGGGTCAATCCAGACAAGCGGATTCGAGAGTTGGAAGTGTTCAAGCAAAAACTGCTGCGATTTTAGCCTCGACTCGCAATAAGGAAGAAGTGAAGCGCTGATACGGAAAGGAAGTGAGTAAGGCATGTTCATATGTTCGTGCGAAGGTCTCTTACTCGTAGTAAAAATCGAGGAATATCCGAAACATTTGACCGGAATGGAAAAACTGAATTATCCCCGCTCGTGTACGGTGAAATGCGACAAGTGCGGCAAAGAGAAAGAAAATCAGCCATACGATTAAGAGGGACAAGATCGGGAAAAGCGATCGTGTCCTTTCATTTGGGGAGAGATGAATATGTCATTTCAAGATAAGGGTTCATGGTTTATGGGCAGGAGATTTGAAGGTGACGTGGATGGCTATTTTGTTCAGGTGCAGGTTTTTTCAGAGCCGTCCACATACGGAATTGCTGAGGGACGGATTAGCCGATTGGCGGTATATCCGGATCGGGCAGTGGGATTCAACAGCAATCTGACCAACTATGACCGAGGCTGGGACGGAGGTCCGCCAAGCGATCGCCGTATACGTGCTGTAGTGGAAAAAACGATCCGTCATTTTGACGGAAAAGCCATTGACTGGGCGTTTGAAGAACGGAGATAAAAAGAATCCTAGCATCCGCGAGAAACGACTTGCCACACCGGGCGCAGCAGAGTTACAGTAGACACACTTTCCGAGGAAGGGAGAAATCGGTGTGGATGGTGTACCTCCATGGTTAAAAGCGGCAATTAGCAAACGAATCGATATACTTGGTCAGCGCATGCATGTGCATCCGAGGCACAGGGAGGCATGGAAGCAAGCAGGCGAATTGTTTGACAAGCTCCGTGAATCATTTTCTGACGAACAGCATCGCCAGTTTGTGGAATGGGAAGAGTGCATGAGTCTTCAGGAGTCTAAGGAGAAAGAAGAATTATATGTGCGCGGGTTTTTGGATGGATTTCAGATGTATGCCAGTTTGGATGAATTAATCGACCAGATTCCTGCTGATGAACGATTCAATAAAGAGGAGCCGCCCCATTAACTCGAATGAATCTCATACGTATGCAGGCCCGTTCCATGGACGGGTATTTTTTCTGCCTGAAAAAGCAGTGATTTCTGGTGGAGTGATGTTAAAACGAATGGTGCCATGAAAGGAGGAACGCTTCTATGGCGATGACATCTACGTGCTCGTGGGGATTAGGAATGTGCTATGCAGGTGAAATCAATGGTTACAAAATACATGCACAGGTGTTGGAGCATCCATCTAAGCAGGGGATTGCTGAAGGACGTATAGTACAGTTTTATATTAGTAAAAGTGGCTTGTTCAGTTTGGGGCATTGCGAGCTTTCTTACAGTCGGGGATGGGACAGCGTTCCTTCGACAGGAGCGCTGCGTGCTGTAGTGGAACAAGCCGTCCGTCAGATTGATGGGAAGCAAATAGATTGGGCAGTGGAGCGGCAACGATAGGAAGCAAACTTGCGAGACGAATACGCAATAGGACAGCAGAAGAATGCAATCTATTTCTATAGCTTTAAAAATACAACGGAAAAATGGAGGGAGAACACGCAATGGATTTCTTTCAAAAAGCGAATTGCGACCGATGCGGCAAGAAATTGACTGTCCGAACGATGAGCATGTTCAATTCGGACACCATCTGCTTGGATTGCAAGAAAAAAGAAGAAGCTCACCCCGACTATGTGCGAGCGCGGCAAGCCGAGAGGGAAGCGGTCAGGCGTGGTGATGGCAACTATTCCGGAATAGGTCTACCACCGGATTTGAGATAATCGTTTTAGCTGGGAAGTACCAATTCGGAAGGTGAATCGCAACGTTAGAAATGAGAGAATCGCATATTGCTGCAAATAACCCGCCTTTTGGCGGGTTATTTGCATGAGTCGTACCTTACCCCGATTTTCGCTTCGATGCGGCACACGAGGCAACGTCGGGGGCGACGTGCAGCAAAAGGGAAAGGACCGGCAAAAAGCTTTTGAAAACCATCATGAACCTATATAATGAAGGGAGTAGATTCTATTGTTAAGCAGGTCGAAGATTATGAATTACTTGGAACAAATCAACGAACAGTTGAAGCAGAAACAGATGCGCGGCGAAATTTGTTTATTCGGCGGAGCGGTTATGTGTCTGGTGTTTCAGAGCCGGGACAGCACCAAGGACGTGGACGCCATCTTTGCACCGACGACGGAGCTTTATACGATCATTAAAAACATCGCAGACGAGCATCGCCTGCCTTCGGATTGGCTGAATAATGCGGTGAAAGGCTTTGTCTCACATTGTCATGATGTACGGTTGTTCCAAAAAATGAGCAACCTGGATATTTTCGCCGCTTCGCCAGAATACATGCTAGCGATGAAAAGCATGGCCGCGCGCACGTACGAGAGCAAGGATGTGGACGATATGCGGTTTTTACTGCGGTATTTAAACATTAAAACGGTGGAGCAGGCACTGGCTATTCTCGAAAAGTTTTATCCACAAAGCAGAGTGTTGCCCAAAACTGCTTATCTGCTGGAGGAACTGCTTTCTCGTTAAGGTAATAGGAAAGAAGGAATGAACATGACGGTATGGGATATTGCTCATTGGAGCAGCAACGATGTCGAACAGTTTGCTATTCATTGCGGCAATTTTCTGGATGAATTTTATCGGGCTTCAAATGAGCAGCGGCAATTGATGGTGGAACGGGAACCGGAAGGTCATCTTGGATTTCCCGATTATATGCTGCCTTTTCTGGCTGCGATGGTGCATAAGCTGAGCAACGACTATGATGCCCAGTGCCCAGCATGGGTTCATCGCGATCAATATATAATGAAAGAACCGCATTTCTGGCTTGAGACCAAAGGCAACCTTCGGCTTGTCCTGCTCGCCGAAAGCCCGATCGAGTTTAAGATCCGGAATTTGTTTGTTACGGCGAATACACTTTCCAGAGCGTAACCGTTATCGGTTCAATGAAGGAGGAAAATACCTTGGCTCCAGTCGATAAGAAGGATGTTCTGGAACATATGCTTTACTGCATCTTGGAGGGATCTTATCCCATTGAACGGGCTAAGGCTGATGCGGAAGATTACCTAGGCACAAAGATTACGCTCGGAAAAGGAGACTTGGTATACATCCGGTCACGTGTCACGGATTTTGTCCGAAAAAACGAGCAATGGTGCGACGATCATGGAAAGCTGGTCACATCGGAGCAAGGTCAAACCTTGCTTTTGTTGGTTCAATAACTGAAAAAACAAAATTCATCCGGAAATATAGGGCCGTCCCTTTGGGGCGGTTTTGCTGTTTCCTGAAATAAGGTGATGATACGGGTGTTAAGAATTTCGTTTACTTGTTTACGATGTGGCAAAACCATCCGAATTAATCCGGAGATCTTTGTTCGAATTTACAAAGGACACGATCATTGCCTTTCCTGCCGCAACTGTAACGACCCGAAAAAATCGGATGTCGGGTAGGTGGGGTGGCAGGCAAGATGTTCGTTGCTAAAAAAGGAAATTTATTAATATTAAGCTCCTCTTCAATGAAAAGTTAACGAATACTAAAATAATTCAAATGGAGGGAAAAACGATGAGTGGAAATGTGGTACCGATATTTCGCCAAAACGACACCGCTCACAAACGACGCAGTAACGAATTGTATGATTCCGGAGTATTAGCCAGCTCTGGATACCGGCTGACCTGGCAGGAGGCTGTAAAACTGTTTATTCAAGCCCGCCGAGCGGAAACGTCGTCCGAGCATACGATCAAGTTTGAACAAAACAGTCTGGAATGCTACCGGCGCATCTTGCACGAACAAGAGATCGAGGCCGATATTTACGACGTGACCACAGAGGTGTTAAGGAACAAATTTATCCTGTATATGGTCGAAAAGAAGAAATACGCACTCAACACTGTCAACAACCGGCTCAAGGCAATCAAGCGGTTTTTTACGTTCTTGCATGAGGAAGGGTGGAAAGCAGACAATCCGGCTGTGCATTTGAAAACAAGGAGAGGCCATCACCCGGCGATTCCGTCCTTTACGGAGGAGCAGGTGGTTGCTCTGTTGCAGCAGCCGGATCAGACAACGTTCACGGGTTTCCGGGATTACGCGATGTTGTCCCTGATTCTCGATACAGGCCTGCGGATTGGGGAAACTGGTAGGCTGAAAATGAATCAAATTGATATTAAGGAAGCTCAGCTTCTCGGCGTCATAGGGAAAAGCAAAAAGCCGCGCGATGTTCCGTTTTGTGATGAGGTACGCAAAACCATGATGCGCTATATCAAGGCGAGGGGCGAAATCAAGTCGCAGCATCTTTTTGTGACGTTAGACGGCCGACCGCTCAGCATCCGTACGTTTCAGGAGAATTTACGGATTTACGGGAAGAAAGCCGGGATAGAAAATGTCCGGGTAAGCCCGCATACGCTGCGTCACACATTCGCTAAAATGTACATCATGAATGACGGCGATCCGTACAGTTTGCAGGATATCTTGGGTCATACCTCACAGGATATGGTCAAGAAATACGTGAACCTGTGGCGTCCGGAAATGAAAGCGAAACACACCAAGTCGTCCCCGATGCAAAACTTACACCGGAATCGATTGCTATGAGAAAGGTCTGCTTCATGCAATCGCATGCTTGAAGCTGGCGGAATTAGTAAGAAGCGGAAGCCTTGGCCTCCGCTCTGTATTTTAATCAAATAATTCGCCTCATATTTTCGACCGGGCTGAATTTTTTATGCTGGTTCTTGATATCGCTGCTGAATAGTTCGATATAGTATTCTACCATGTCCAGTGTGGCGTGACCTAAAATGCGTCGCAAGGTGAAGGGGTCGCCGCCGTTGAGAATATAAAACTTCGCCATGGTGTGGCGGAACGTATGGGGCGATACCCGTACCCCTTGAATGCTCGCCGCTTTACCGTAGGTTTGCATTTTCTCCTGCAAAGCCCGAACGCTGATCGGATGGTTATTGATATTGACGAACAGTGCGTCCGTTTCTAGGTCGCCGCGAACGTCCAGATATTTACGGACGATTTTTGCGCATGTTTGCTGAAACGGTACGCGGCGGGCTCTTCCCCCTTTTCCCTTCGTAATTCGAATCTCCTGCTCTTTGAAGAAGAGGTCACCGATCTTCAAGCTGCATAGTTCGCTAATCCGCATGCCTGTTTCAAAAAGGACCATCATCATCGTATAGTCCCGGAATCCGGTAAACGTTTTGCGGTCCGGTTTCTCCAGCAGCTCCGCCACCTGCTCTTTGGTAAAGGTTTGAATCATCAGCTTTTCGGCCTTGACGACGTGAAGATCGTCCGCGATATTTTGCGTCAACCAGCCTTCCGTTAACAAATATTTGAAAAACTGCTTGACCCCCTTGATTCTGCCGTTCACGGTATTGTCTGACTTCCCTTGGTCCATCATATGGGCGACAAAATAATTTTTGATTTCGCGGGAAGTCACAGCGTAAATGTCAAGCGGTATTTCCTGATCCTGAAAAGCATCTTTCATCTGTTGTACGCTATCTTTGTAAAATCGGAGAGTGAGTGCTGAAAGGTTTTTCGCCTTGCAATCGAGAATAAAAGAGTTAAGCAAATCGTCGAGACTCAGTTGCTGCTTAGCGGAACTGGATATATCCGCATGGGTCAGAGCATTTTGCCTGCGTTTCGTATTCATTGCTGGCTCACCCCGCTTTCGTCGATGGAGGAGGGAAATTCATCAGCCAGATGTTCGACCGGGCTGAACTTTTCGTGCTGGATTTGCATGTCGCGGGAAAAAAGCTCCACGTAGTACTCAGTAGTTTCCATCCGTTCATGCCCCAAAATGTTTTTCAGTGTAAACATATCGCCGCCGTTTAACAAATACTGTTTTGCAAAGGTATGGCGAAACGTGTGGCAGGAACATTGAACACCTTGGATTTCCGCCGCTTTGCAATACCTGGAGATCATCACCCGGATACCTGAATCTTCAAACGGCTGGTTGTCCAAATTCACCCAAAGACGGTCGTGTTCCAGCTTTCCACGTTCCTGCAAGTAATGATTTAATTGTAAGACGCAGGTACGTTGAATGGGCACGATACGATGTTTTCGTCCTTTGCCCTGTAGAATGCGGATCGTTTGCTCTTCAAAGTCAATATCCGTCACCCGGAGGTTCGTCAGTTCCTTCAAACGGATGCCGGTATCGAATAAAACTAGCATCATGATGTAATTGCGGTATCCGGTGAAGGTGGAGCGGTCCGGTTGAGAAAATAATCGCTGCAAATGCCCTTCCGTAAAGGTATGTGTCGAAGATTGCAGAACCTTAAACGGTTTCAAATCGGCTACTATGTTCGTTTCCATCCAGCCTTCAGTTGCAAGAAATTTAAAAAACTCTTTCAGAATACAGATGTTGCAGTTCACCGTTCGAAGCGCCAATCCTTCATCGAACATGCCAGGAATGATGCGGTGGGTTAAGTCCAACGCGGTTAGAGTAGTCATATCCTTGTTACTTACTTCGAGAACGTGATGGAACTTTTTAAGCCCGTTGCGATAACGGCGGAGGGTCTCTTTCGTTAAGTTACGGACTTTGCAATCTTGCAAAAAGAAGTTGACGGCATTTTTAAATGAAACAGTTGGATGGTTGTCTTCGTTTAGCTGATTTGGATTGCTGATCATTGTGCATTGCCTCCCTTGGAGGTAATGCGCGGAACAAAGTTATGCGATGGAGTGATGGGGGCGCGTATTACTTTCCGATATACGATTGCGTATTACTCTGCAAAAAAATCGGGTTATTTGCGCCTTGTCGGTTAGGTTCTTCAAACCCTTGAAACCCTTGATGCATAAGGATTTTTGGCATTTTGGAGGTTTTTTATTTCCTCCTTTCCCCTCGTATAACACCGCATTCACGCATCGGGCTGACGCCCTCGGTCCGCAGAAGGGATCTCAATGAAGCCGGTGCTGCGGACAACTCCCTACGGGAGCTCGCGAATGCGAGAGACGTTAAGCGAAATAACCGGGAAAAGAAGAGAATGCCTAACACCAAATCTAATGGATTACTTATTTCGCTTCGCGTAAAAGTGAATTCAGAACAAAGACTAGTTACTTAGCCATTAGCGCTACTTAATTCCTTTTGCAGAACAGCGAGTTCTCACGGCATGAGGCGAGGGTAGGTTAAAGAATGGCTGACGCTGTTATTCGCTTCGCGGTGATTAAATAAAAGGGATCCAGTAACTAAATTGAATTCAGACACATTTGCAATACAGCGAATGCTTACAGTAGGGGACGAGGAGGGGGAAGTAAGGAATCGCCAAGCGAATGGTGAAGTTATTGGAATTTGGAGTGCTACGATAAAAATGCAGTCGAAAAACACCCTCGTATGAAATAAAATGAAAGCTGACGAGGGGACGAGAGACAATGAATCGGTACGACA
>NZ_VCIW01000029.1 GCF_005765165.1 Paenibacillus antri
AGCTCTGCCGCTGTTCACTCATGTGAACACCTCCTAGTTAAGTTCATTATTTAATGTCTCTTAACTGGTGTCCACTTTTTATTCTAGTTGCAAAACTCCGACTACAGCGCCGGGAACGGGCCCGGGAGGCGGAATAGTCGGAGAAACTCCGACTACAGCGCCGGGCGCGGGCCCGGGAGGCGGGATAGTCGGAGAAACTCCGACTACAGCGCCGGGAACGGGCCCGGGAGGCGGAATAGTCGGAGAAAGTCCGACTACAGCGCCCGGAACGGGACCGGGAGGCGGAATAGTCGGAGAAAGTCCGACTGCAGCGCCGGGCACGGGCCCGGGAGGCGGAATCGTCGGAGAAACTCCGACTACAGCGCCGGGCGCAGGCCCGGGAGGCGAGATAGTCGGAGAAGCTCCGACTACAGCGCCGGGCGCGGGCCCGGGAGGCGGAATAGTCGGAGAAACTCCGACTACAGCGCCGGGAACGGGCCCGGGAGGCGGAATAGTCGGAGAAACTCCGACTACAGCGCCGGGCGCAGGCCCGGGAGGCGAGATAGTCGGAGAAACTCCGACTACAGCGCCGGGAACGGGCCCGGGAGGCGAGTTAGTCGGAGAAAGTCCGACTACAGCGCCGGGGGCAGGCCCGGGAGGCGGAATAGTCGGAGAAAGTCCGACTACAGCGCCGGGCGCGGCCTGAGGCACAGACATCAAAGAAGACCGGCGGGCGCTAGGCCGGCCGGTCCTCCGTATAACGCGCCTTACAACTTAACCCAAGCGACGAGTCCGTCGGGTTGGTCGGGGTTGGTCCCTTTGCGCTCGGCGGCGACCAGGGCGGCGATCTGCGGGATGAAGATGAACGGAATGCCCTGCGCGGCGACGTCGAGCGGGCTCTCGGTCACGATCGAGAGATCCGTCAGCTCCGCCGGCGCCGCCTCGGCGCGGTCGGCGAACGCGATGACGCGGGCGCCGCGGCCCTTCAAATCGCGCAGCAGATTATGCTGATGCGTCGTGCCGCTGCCCGTCACCGCCGCGATGACGAGCGTCTCCGCGTCGACGGTGACCATCGGGCCGTGCCGGACGTCGAGCAGACGGTGCGAATGCGCCTGCATCTTGGCGATTTCGGTCAAGGCGATCGCTCCTTCCGAAGCGAGGCCGTACAGCTCGCCGTCGGCGAGGACGACGGCGTTCGTCCATTCGAAGTCGGCCGCTTGGCGGATGCCGTCCTCGACGCGCGCCATATACGCTTCGCCTTGGCCGATCGCCTTCCCGATGTCGGCGATCAGCGCTTCGTCGTCTCCGAGGTAGGCGGCGATCAACAGATTCGCGACGTACAAGTTCACGACCGTCCGCGTCTGGCAGACGCTGTGGTCGAACGCCCACGGAAGCTCGAGCGAGAAGTCCGCAAGTCCTGCAAGCGGCGAGCCTTCGACGCAGGAGAGCGCCAAGACGGGAACGGCGCGATCCTTCCGGACGAGGCGCAGCGCCTCCACGACCTCGCTCGTGCTGCCGGAGCGCGAAGGCGCGACGAGCAGCGCGTTCGCGAGCAGCGGCGCGTACGCATCCGCGTTCAGCATCAGGTCGCCGCCGGCGAGCGCGATCGACGGCAGGCCGGCGCGGAGACGGACGGAGAAAGCGGCCGACTCGCTCAGGCAGTAGCTGGAGCCGCAGCCGGCGAAGACGACGGAAGAGACGGCGGAAGCGCGAACGAAGGAGACGATGGCGTCCCGCTTGCTTTGCATATAATCGTAGGTTTGCTGTAAGGCGGCGTATTGCTGTTTGATTTCTTGATAAGTCAAACTCATGAATCAGGTACCTCCCCTATGAAAATGAGATCCAACCAATCATTCCTACCTCTCATTCTAATCATTAATATTCAAAAATCAATCAAAAAAATGATTGAAAAATTCATTTTCCAAAATTATTATTAAGTACATGAGGAGTTCATCGGGCAAGGGAGGGTCAACGATGAAATATGCAGCAGGCGTCGACGTCGGAGGGACGAATATCGTGTGCGGTCTGATCGAGGAGACGGGACGGGTCGTCGCGAGGAAGAAGTACGCTACGGCGCCCGAACGCGGATCGGCCGCCGTGCTCGAGGGCATCGCCGCGACCGTCGAGCGATTGCGAGAAGATGCGGGCATTCCCGCAGACGATCTGGAAGCGATCGGGCTCGGCATCCCCGGGCTGTTGGATCCCGAACGAGGCATCAGCGTTCGCGCCGTCAATTTGGGCTGGACCCAAGTTCCGGTAGCCGCCGAGCTGCAACGAAGGCTGGGGAAGCCGACGTACATCGATAACGACGTGCGCATGTACGCGTACGGCGAGGCGATCGCCGGCGCGGGGCGAGGCGCCCGCTATGTGCTCGGCGTGACGATCGGAACCGGCCTTGCGTCGGCGTTCGTTCAGAACGGCGAGCTCCTCTACGGCCATCGCTTCATGGCCGGGGAGATCGGGCATGTGCCGATCGAACATTTCGAATCGATTCCTTGCAATTGCGGACGGATCGGATGCCTCGAGACGGTCGTCTCCGCGACGGGCATCGCACGGCAAGCGCGGACGCGAATCGAGCGGGGCGAGCGCAGCTCGCTCGCCGAGCGGTTTCCGGATTTGTCGCGGCTGCGGTCGGTCGACGTGACGGAGGCGTGCCTCGCCGGCGATGCGCTCGCGAAGGACGTGTTGGACCGGACGGGACGGGCGCTCGGCGCCGCGCTCGCGTGGGCGGTGCCGTTGCTGTCGCCGGACGCGATCGTGATCGGCGGCGGCGGGGCGCTGGCCGGCGATGCGCTTTTCGTTCCGATGAAGTCGGAGTTGGATTCGCGATTGCTTCAGGATTATAAAGATCAGTTCGTTATCCGCAGCGCCGAGCTGCACGACGACGCCGGGTTGATCGGGAGCGCCTTATGGGCGCTCGCCCGCGGCCGGAAAGCACTTCATACCTAGGAGGAACCTATCATGCCCCTTATTTCTTCGACTTCGATGCTGCAAGCCGCCAGACAACAACAGTACGCCGTCGGCGCGTTCAACGTGCACACCCTCGAGATGCTGCAAGCCGTCGTAGAGGCCGCCGAGGAGACGCGTTCGCCGCTCATCATTCAATCCACGGTCGGCACCGTGAAGCATCTCGGACCGGATTATATCGCCGCCGCGGCGCGCGTCGCCGCCGATCGCACCGGGCTGCCGATCGCGCTTCATCTGGATCATTGCACGGACTTCGACTTGATCGTGAAGTGCATCCGCGCCGGCTATACGTCGGTCATGATCGACGCGTCCATGCATCCGTACGAGGAGAACGCGGCGCGTACGAGCAAAGTGATGGAGGTCGCCGAGGCGGCCGGCGTGAACGTGGAGGCGGAGCTCGGCAAGGTCGGCGGCGTCGAGGACGACATCATCGTCGACGAGCGGGACGCGCTGCTGGCCGATCCGAACGAATGCAAGGCGTTCATCGAGCGGACGGGCGTGCATACGCTCGCTCCGGCGATCGGCACGGCGCACGGCATCTACAAGGGCGAGCCGAACATCGACTTCGATCGGATCGCGAAGATCGCCGAGCTCGTCGAAGCGCCGCTCGTGCTTCACGGCGGCTCCGGCATTCCCGCGGAGCAGGTGAAGCGCGCGGTGTCGCTCGGCATGGCGAAGATGAACGTCGCCACCGAGCTGCGCATCGCCTTCTCCGACGCGATCAAGGACGTCTTCGCCGCGCATCCGGACGAGAACGACCCGCGCAAATACATGGTGCCGGCGAAGGCGGCGGTGAAGCGTCTCGCCATCGAGAAGATGCAGCTGTGCGGTTGCGTCGGGAAGGCGTAATCGCCGATGATCGCGACGGTTACACTGAACAGCGCTATCGATAAGACGTATTACCTGGGCGGTTTCGGGAAGGGGGGCGTCTACCGCGTCGCCCGCCAAATCGCCGAACCCGGCGGCAAGGGCAATAACGTCGCCAAGGTCGCTCGACTGTTGGGGGCCGAAGTCGCCGCTTCCGGCTTCGCGGCCGGGGCGAACGGCGCCTTCATCGTGGGGCGGCTGGCCGAACGCGGCATCCGGACCGCCTTCGTCCAGGCGCAGGGGGAATCCCGCATCTGCCTCAACATTATCGACGAGACCGACGGGAGCTCCACCGAGCTGCTGGAGCAAGGCCCCGTCGTTACCGAGACGGACGTCGCCGAATTGAAGCGGACGCTGCGGGAGCTCGCGTCGTCGTCGAGCATCGTCGTCCTGTCGGGCAGCTTGCCGCAAGGCGTTCCCGTCTCGCTGTACGCCGAGTTGATCGAGACGATCCGGACGGCGAACGCGAAGGCGTACCTGGATACGAGCGGCGCCGCTTTCGCCGCCGCGCTGCAAGCGAAGCCCGACTTCGTCAAGCCGAACGAACAAGAATTGGCCGCCTGGCTCGGCCGGGAGCTGCGCTCCGAAGACGAGGTCGCGCAAGCGGCTTCGAGCTTGGCGTACCTCGGCATCGGAGCCGTCTGCGTCACGCTGGGCGGACGAGGGGCGATCGCCTTCCTCGACGGGAAGGGCTACCGGGTGAAAGCGCCGAAGCTCGAAGCGGTGAACACGGTCGGTTGCGGCGACTCGTTCGTCGCCGGGATGGCGTACGCGGCGGAGCGGGGCGCCTCGCCCGAGGAGCGGCTGCGCTCGGCCGCCGCGGCCGCCGCGGCGAACGCGATGTCGGATCGGGCCGGGCATCTCGAACTACGAAGATATAAGGAGTATCTGAACGAGGTCGAAGTGACCGCGTTCCGTTGACGGAAGGCCGGGCGCGCCTTCGAGCTCCTTTTCAACCTAGCCTCCGCTTGTTAGAATATGGAGAGACGCGGGCCGGCTCGGCCCATCGAAGGAGAAGCGCATGGAGCATTCGAAGGGCGAAAGCCGCCGATTAAAGCTGCTGGAACGAATCAAACAGAACGGCAAAGTGTCCATCCAAGAAATCGTCGACGAGATGGGATGCTCGGAGGCGACGGCGAGGCGCGACCTGGACTTGCTCGAGAAGGCGGGGAAAATTATCCGCACGATCGGGGGAGCCGTCAGCGAAGGCGCTTCGTCGGCGCTCTCCGGGGAGCTTCCTTTCGCGAACAAGCGCTCCTTCCTCCGTCAGGAGAAGGAGCGCATCGCGGACACCGCGGCCGGCTTGGTCGAGGAAGGGGACGTCATCTGTCTGACGGGCGGGACGACCACCTTCTTCATCGCCAAGGCGCTGAAGGAACTGAAGGAACGCCGGAACCTGACCGTCGTCACCAACGCGGTCAACATCGCCGCCGAGCTGGCGGATGCGGAGGATATCCAGGTCGTCGTCATCGGCGGCGTCATGCGGTCGAAGAGCTACGAGCTGACCGGGCCGTTGGCCGAGAGCGTCATCGAGAAGCTGAACGTCGCGAAGATGTTCCTCGGGGTCGACGGCGTCTCGCTTACGCACGGGTTCACGATGCACTCGGAGTTGGAGGCGCGCATTGCGCAGCGGTTGATCGAACGGTCGGCGCAAGTATACGCGGTGCTGGATCACAGCAAGCTGCAGCGGACGGCGCTGTTCACGATCACCGCGCTGGATCGGGTGACGGGCATCGTCACCGACCGCAAGCCGGAGAAGTGGTTCGAAGACGCATGCGAGAATCATCGAATCCAAATTCATTATTGAAAACGCGGGGCCTTCCTCCGGTAGTTCATTCTGCCGAGAAGGCCCCTTCTTAGCGTTAAAACCTAGAGAGAGATCGGGAGGAATGGAGAGAATGAAACCATTGAAGACGGCGGTGATCGGGCTCGGCCGAATCGGCTGGTCGTATCATTGCCCGCAGCTTGCGAAGCACGAAGGGTACGCGTTGACCGCGGTCATGGACCGTTCTCCGGAACGGCTCGCCGAAGCGGAGCAGACGTTCGGCGTTCGCGGGTATCAAGATTTCGATCGATTGCTGGAATCGGAGAAGCCGGACCTGGCGGTCATCGCCTCGCCGACGATCTTCCATAAGGAGCAGGCGATTCGCGCCATGGAACGCGGCGTCGACGTGCTGTTGGAGAAGCCGATGGCGGGAAGCCTCGAGGAAGTGGACGAGATCCTCGAGGCGATGCGGAAGCACGGCAGAAGATTGATGGTGTTCCAGCCGCATCGGACGTATGCCGAATTTCTCGCGGCGAAGCGCATCGTCGACGGCGGCAAGCTGGGGCGGATCTTTATGATGAAGAGAGCCTCTTCCGGCTACGTCCGCAGGAACGACTGGCAATCGATGAAGAAATACGGCGGAGGTATGCTGAACAACTACGGAGCCCACTTCATCGACCAATTGCTCTGTCTGGCCGGCTCCGAGGCGAAGCGTGTCGCTTGCGGCATGAAGAACATCGCGACGCTCGGCGACGCGGACGACGTCGTCAAGCTCGTCATCGAGACGGAGAACGACATGACGCTCGATCTGGACATCAACATGGCGGCGGCCGTACCGCTCCCGCCGTGGACGATTCTCGGGCAGTACGGCGGCGCGAATTTGGAATATACGGAGCAGGGCGCGCGGTTCGTCGTCCGGTACGTCAAGCCGGAGGAGCTGCCGGACCTGAGCGTTCATCCGGAGTTAGCCGCTCCCGGGCGCACGTACGATAACGGGGATCGCCTCGTCTGGCATGAGGAGAGCGTTCGCGTCGACGAATTCCAACCGCTTAACTTCTACGATCAGTGCTGGGATTACTTCGCGCGCGGGGGGCCGTCCTTCGTGGCGGTCGAGCAAACCCGGGAAGTGATGAGAATCATCGAAGCATGCAGAGAACAGAACGCATCGGTCGAATCGCCGTTACCGGTATGATCCCCCAATTCCATACTGTCGCGAAGAGAGCATTCGGGTCCGAAGGACCGCCGATTGCTCTCTTCGCCGTTCCGCCGGTTCCGCGAAGAGGGGGACATCTGCTAGAATAAGGGGTCAGATCCGGGGGGATGAATATGGAATGAAGAATTTGTATAAAACTTTTTTTCAGAAAAAACTGTATGTCAAAATTATCGGGCTGTTCTCCGTCATGACCGTTCTGAGCGTCATCACGCTTTTCTACATGTTATCCGCGGTCATGTCCGAATCGATCACGCGGGTGGAGCTCGACAGTCAAGAAGAGGCGATGGAGCTGGTCGACGACGTCATTCGCTCGAAAACCGAGCAGGCGCAGTCGTTGATGCTGGCGATCTATCGCAACGACCCGTTGTATTCCGACTTTTCCG
Organism: Paenibacillus antri; assembly: GCF_005765165.1. NCBI lineage: Bacteria > Bacillati > Bacillota > Bacilli > Caryophanales > Paenibacillaceae > Paenibacillus > Paenibacillus antri. The sequence continues at coordinate 7,175 of NZ_VCIW01000029.1, forward strand.
CTTTCCTTACAAGCTCGTATGAAGACTACATTCAAAAGCGGCTCAACCGCGCCCATCAATACCCGGGATTCGACTTCCCCAACGCGACGAGGTATTTCAAAGATTTCATCGACGACAACCGGGATGTGCGGCATGCGATTATATACAGCGGAGAGACGCAGGCTTTATATGCGCTCGGGCCTAGCGGGAACCTGAAGCACGTGGAAGTCAACGCGTCGCGATCCTATATTCCCGAATTCATGTCGTCCGACGTGCCGCTCGTCTCCGTTCCGAACGTCTGGGTTCGCAAGGCGATCGGGGAATTCGACCCGAACTTATTCGCGGTCAGCGTCCCGATTACGCAAGTGCGGACGTTCCGTCCGATCGGCAAGCTGGTCCTGCTGTACGATACGGAAGCGATCCGGAGAGCGGCGGGGGAGAAGACGGAGGCGAAGGGGAGCATCGGCGTCGTCGCGGCGGACGGGAAGCTGCTGTATCGATCGCCGGATACGCCGAAAGACGTGACGTTCGCCCTGCAGCCGGACGCCGATGTCGAAGCGAATTATTATATTACGACGGTAGCGAACCCCGCGGGCGGATATACGGTCGTAAGCGCCGTCTCGAAGGCGCTGATCGCGGAGCAGTCCCGAGGCGTCCGAGTCGGATTAGCGATCGTGGGCTTGGCCTGCATCGGAATCGCGATCGCGGTGTCCTCCTGGTTCATCGTGAGGCTCTCCAAGCGGACCAACCGCATCATCGGCTTTATGCGGCGGGCGGAAACCGGCGACATGGCGGTCCGAATTCCGGACGAGAAGGAAGACGAGCTGGGTCAAATTTCAAGGTCGTTCAATCAGATGCTGGACGAGCTGTCCAAATATATCGACCGGGTATATAAAGCGGAGATCAAGCAGAAGAACGCGGAGATGGCGGCGCTGCAGGCGAGGGTCAATCCGCATTTTCTCTATAATACCTTGGAAGTGATTCGCATGAGAGCCGTCTCCCAGGGCGCGAAAGACGTCGGGGAGATGATTTACAGCATGTCGTCCTTGTTCCGAAATTTCGTGAAGCCGAAGCCGAGGCATACGCTGCGGGACGAGTTGGGCAATTGCCGGCTGTATCTGGAATTGTTCCGGATTCGTTACAAGGACAAGTTCCGGTACGAGATCGACTGCGAGCCGGAGCTGAGGGAGATGGAGATCATCAGCACGTCGCTTCTTCCCATCGTAGAAAATTATATCGTACACGGATTGCGGACCGAAGCGTCGGATAACGTCGTTACGATTCGGGCCGTCCGGGAAGGAGACGACATCCGGTTCGTCTGCGCCGACAACGGCGCGGGGATCGAACCGGATCGGCTGGAGCGGATTCGCGCGACGCTGAACAACCCGGACGCGGAGTCGGAGTCGTTCGGATTGCGCAGCGTGTTGGAGCGGCTGGTGTTGTTCTACGGCAACCGCGCGCGGCTCGAGATCGACAGCGCGCCGGGGGTCGGCACGACGGTCGCCGCTTGGATTCCGATACAAGGAGAACATTCGAATCATGTATAAAGTGTTTCTCGTAGACGACGAACCTTTCATCATCGAAGGGTTGTACGACATACTGGATTGGTCGGAGCTCGGGCTGGAAATCGTCGGCAGCGCCGGGAACGGGAAGGAAGCGTCGGCGGCGCTGCGGACGGCGCCGGCGGACATTCTGATTACGGATATTTCCATGCCCTTCATGAACGGCCTGGAATTGATTCGCGATATTCGCGGCGATCGACCCGACATCCGGGTCATCGTGTTAAGCGGCTATAACGAATTCGAATACCTGAAAGAAGGGCTTGTACTTGGCATTGAAAATTATTTACTGAAGCCGATTAACGTGGAAGAGCTCCAGGCGACGCTGCGGAATACGGTCGAGAAGCTGGATCGGGAGCAGGAGCCGCCTAAGCTGCAGGGAAGCGACATCGGCATTCTGAAGGAAAACATTATGTACCGTTGGGTGACGGGCGGCATCTCGGAGGCGGAATTGGCCGAACGCGCGGAGCTGCTGCATATCGATATCGGCCGCGCCTGCTTCTTCGTCGCCCTTCTTCGAACGGACGGCGATCCGGAAGCGCTCTACCGGACGGCGGCGGAGCTCTTGCCGCCGGCGGTCCCGTTCCACGATCTGAACGGAGACGTCGTCGTCCTGTTCCTGACGGACGACGCGACGGAAGGGAAACGGGAGGCGATCGAACGACTGCAGCGGCTGCAGCGCCGAATGGAACCGTTCGGGGGATGCCGGATCGCGATCGGAAGCGTAGAGCGCGACGTCGGAGACGTGCGCAGCAGCTACGCGAACGCCCAGAAGGCCCAAGAATACTTCTTGCTCTACGATCGCCGCGAGATGCTCGATTACGCCTCGCTCCCGATCGGCGGCGAGCCGGCGCTGAGGGGCCTGCCCACGGAGATGAACTACGAGAAGTTGATTTTCGCCAAGGACGAAGAGAAGCTGATGCAGCGGATCGAAGCGGATTTCGAAAGCTTACAGCAGCTCGAAGGGATGACCCCGGGGTATCTTCAAAGCCTAGCGGTAGAGATGATCATTCAATTGCAGATGCCTTTCCGCGCCGGGCAGCACGGCGGACCTCCCCTGTGGTACAGCGAAGGGATCAAGAAAGCGGCCGCCGCGGCGTCCAAGGAACAGTTGATCGGCATCGTGAAAGAGGCGGCGCGACGAATGATGGAGTCGCTGCGCAAGGACGGCCGGAGTCCGATCGTACAGCAAGTGCTGAAGCATATTCACGAGTCCTATGCGGAATCCTTATCGCTCAAGTCGATGGGGCAGCGCTACCATGTCCATCCCGTATATTTAGGCCAGTTGTTTCTGCGGGAAACCGAAGTGACGTTCTCCGAATACGTGAACCGGTATCGGATCGAACAGTCGAAGCGGCTGCTGAAGGAGACGAACGAGAAGGTGCAGGAGGTCGCCCAGTCGGTCGGGTATTGGGAGATCGGTTACTTCTATAAACAATTCAAAAAATACGTCGGGTTATCCCCGACGGAGTACAGGGAACTGTCGTAAAGTACGCAGTTTCCTTTAATTTATCCAGCGAATCTTTAGTTTGATTCCTATTTGAAAATGCTTTCATGATTTAGTGTTAAGAGGTAAGCAACACATAAGAATCCAAGCGATGCAAAAGGGAGAGAGAAAGAGATGGCAATGAAGAAGAAGCGTGTAGGAACGACGGTCGCCTCGCTGCTCGTTACGGCGCTTGCGTTAACCGCTTGCGGCGGCGGCGGAAGCGCATCCCAAGGAACGGCGGAACAACCGGTAGAATTGCTCTGGTACACGATCGGCACTCCGCAGAAGGATACGGATCGCGTCATGGAGGAAGTCAGCAAGTATACGAAAGAAAAGATCGGCGCCACGGTCAAGATGACGCAAATCGACTGGGGCGACTATACGCAAAAGCTGCAGGTCATGGCGGCGGCGGGCGAGCCGATGGATATCGTATTCACTTCCTCTTGGGCGTTCGATTATGTGCAAAACGCGCGGAAGGGCGCCTTCCTGCCGATCGACGACCTGCTGAAGGAACACGGTCAAGGGATCGTCGAGACGTTGGACCCTGCGTTCCTGGAAGGTTCGAAGGTGGACGGCAAAAATTACGGGATCCCGGCGAACAAAGAGCTCCCGGCGCAAGAAGTATGGCGCTTCAACAAACAATATTTGGACAAATATAACCTCGACTACACAGGCGTCTATACTCTCGAAAGCTTAGAGCCGCTGCTGAAGACGATCAAAGAAAACGAACCGTCGGTAACGCCGCTCTCCCTCGATAAGAACTACAAGCCGTATGTCCCTTACGACTACGTGATCGAAGGGCTGCCGATGGCGGTGGCGCTGGACACGACGGATTACAAAATCGTAAACCTGTTGGAGACGCCGGAGATGAAGCAGGCGCTCGAGACGATGCACAAGTACTACAAGGCTGGGTACATTCCGGCGGAAGCCGCGACGATGACGTCCGCGACCGATATTCAGACGGCCGGCACGTGGCTCGTCGATCGCGCGACCACGCAGCCGTTCGCCGACAATCTGTGGTCGGAAAGCTTGGGATACCCGATCGTATCTACGCCGGCCAGCGAATCGACAATTTATAACTGGTCCGTCATGGGCTCCATGCAGGCGATCTCGGCGAATTCCGAATATCCGGAGAAGGCGATGGAGTTCCTGAATCTGCTGAATACCGACCCGTATCTTCGCAACCTGGTGGATTCCGGCATCGAGGGCGTTCACTACGAGAAGGTCAGCGACAACGTCATGAAAAACTTGGACGAGTCCAAAAACTACGATATGCCGACGTTCTCGTTGGGCAACGTCATGCTTACGTACTTGAACCCGACCGATCCGGAAAACAAGTGGGAAGAGTTCCAAAAGTTTAACGATGCCGGCAAACCGGCTCCGCTGCTCGGCTTCAACTTCGATACGTCGAACGTCAGCACGGAAATCGCGACCGTCCAGAACGTGAAAGAAGAGTTCTGGTCCGCCCTGATGACGGGGACAGTCGACCCGAACGAATTTACGCCGAAGGCGATCGAGAAATTCAAGGCCGCGGGCCTCGACAAGATCATCGAGGAAGCGCAGCGCCAATTGGACGAATGGCGCGCCGCGAATCAATAAGGTAAAGCGCGAGGGCGGGGGCGAATGTGAAGCACATTCGCCCTCTCCGTTTCGCCGATTTTCACGGATACAGCCGGAACGAGGAGGGTGAACGATGAGTGCCGTCAGGCGATTATTCAAGGATTTAAACGCAAACAAAGCGATGCTGTTGATGGTGCTGCCTGCGACGGTATGGTTTTTGATTTTTTCTTATTTGCCGATGGCCGGCTTGGTCATCGCATTTAAGGAGTACCGTTATTCCAGAGACGGATTTCTTGCCAGCATTCTTAACAGCGCTTGGGTAGGGTTCGAGAATTTCAAGTTTTTATTCAGCACGAACGATGCATGGATCATTACCAGGAACACGGTGCTTTATAACGTGGTCTTTATTGTCCTCGGTTTGTTGTTAGCCGTCGGGATGGCCATCGTGTTGTCGGAAATCGTCAACAAAAAATTAGCGAAGGTGTACCAAACCGGCATGTTTTTGCCACACTTCTTATCATGGGTCATCGTCGGCTACTTCGTTTTCAGTTTCCTTAGCTTCGACCGAGGCGTCTTGAATCAGCTCATGGAAGCGCTCGGTCTCGAACGGACGCAGTGGTATGCGGACCCCGAGCCTTGGCCGATCATCATCGTGTTGGTCAACCTATGGAAATCGGTAGGGTACAGCAGCGTGATTTATTTGGCGGCCATTACCGGCTTCGACAAGTCTCTGTATGAAGCGGCCATGATCGACGGCGCCAACAAGTGGCAGCAAATCCGAAGGATTACGATCCCCTTGCTTATTCCGATCATGACGATTATGACGCTGCTCAATATCGGCAGGATCTTCTATGCGGACTTCGGGCTGTTCTTCCAAGTGCCGAGAGATTCCGGGGCGTTGTATTCCGTTACGAACGTTATCGATACGTATGTGTACAGAGGCTTGACCACGACCGGAGAAATCGGCATGAGCACGGCCGCAGGCTTCTATCAGTCGATCATCGGCTTCCTCTTGGTCATCACGTCTAACTATATCGTCCGCAAAATCAATAAAGATAATGCGCTGTTTTAATTTTCAACGCCGAAGGGGGGCAGGAATCAGATGTTGGCCGTAACCAAAAAAAACCGCGATTTCCACCGGATCTCTCCCGTGGGGAATGCCATCTTCCATGCGATCGCCGGATTGTTCACCTTCGCGTGCGTATTCCCCTTCGTGTTCGTCATCATCATTTCCTTCACGGACGAGAGCACATTGGCTAGGAACGGATACTCGCTGTTTCCGGAGAAATGGAGTTTGGAAGCGTACCGTTATATTTTGTTGACCGGGGAACAGCTGTTCAGATCTTACGGAGTGACGATCTTCGTGACCGTCGTAGGCACGATCGTCAGCATGGTGTTCATCGCCTTGTTCGCGTATGCGATCTCGAGGAAGAGCTTTAAATACCGAAACTTCTTTTCGTTCTTGGCTTTCTTCACGATGCTGTTCAACGGCGGCTTGGTGCCGACTTACATCGTCGTCACGCAGTTGTTGGACTTGAAGGATACGGTGTGGGCGCTCATCCTTCCGATGGCGGTCAACGCCTTTTATATCATGATCATGCGTACGTTCTTCGTGACGTCGGTGCCGGATGCGATTATCGAGTCCGGGAAAATCGACGGGGCGAGCGAGTTCCGCATTTTCACCACTCTGGTCCTTCCGTTGTCGCTCCCGGGTCTGGCTACGATCGGATTGTTCAGCACGCTGGGATACTGGAACGATTGGTTCAACGCCCTGCTGTACATCGACGATCCGGGCCTCGTGCCGCTGCAATCGATGCTGATGCGGATCGAAAACAGCATGTCGTTCCTGCTTCAGAACACGTCCAACGCGTCGATCAACGCCGGGATTCTCCAATCGCTGCCGCAGGATACGTCTCGGATGGCGATGGTCGTGCTGGCGACCGGACCGATCGTGCTCGCCTACCCGTTCTTCCAGCGGTATTTCATTCAAGGCTTGACGATCGGCGCGGTGAAAGAATAATTCGTCCTGGAGGAACCAACACACATGGAACAATTTAGATTACCGAAAATTCCGATGCCGGAGCTGCCGCTGCCCGAATCGATCCAAGCCGTGTGCCGGGAAGCGGAAGAGAAGCTGGCTCATCGTCCGAAGCTGCTTCGCCAGTTTTTGAACTGCTTTCCCAACACGCTGACGACGACGACCAAGCTGACCGACGACGGAACGACGTTCGTCATTACGGGGGATATCCCGGCGATGTGGCTTCGCGATTCCGTGGAGCAGGTCGTGCATTATCTTCCGTTCGCGAAGCGGGACGCGGACCTGCAGCGGATCGTCGGCGGCTTGATTCGGCGGCATATCGAGATGATCCTCATCGATCCTTATGCGAACGCGTTCAACGAAACGGCGAACGATTGGCACTGGAACGCGACCGACGAGACGGAGATGTCGCCTTGGGTGTGGGAGCGCAAATTCGAGCTCGATTCCATCTGCTTCACGATTCGCCTGGCGTATTTGTATTGGCAGGAAACCGAAAGAACGGACATCTTCGACGCGAACTTCAAGAAAGCGATGCTGAGAATCGTAGATTTATGGAAAACGGAGCAGCGCCACTTCGAGCTCTCGCCGTACCGCTTCGCGCGGGATAACGGCATCCCGACGGACTCGCTGCGCAACGGCGGGCTGGGGATGCCGGTCAATTACACAGGCATGATCTGGTCCGGCTTCCGCTCCAGCGACGACGCTTGCGATTTCCACTACAACATTCCCGCCAACATGTTCGCCGCGGTCGCGCTGCGATACATGCGCGAGATGGCGGAGTGGGTGTTCCGGGATATGGCGCTCGTGAAGGAGCTGACGAAGCTGGAGGCGGACGTGGATCACGGGATTCAATTATACGGCATCTATCGGCATCCGGAATTCGGGCCGATCTATGCCTACGAAACCGACGGATTCGGCAACTACTGCCTGATGGACGACGCCGGCACGCCGGGTCTGATGTCTATCCCGTATCTCGGCTACGCGGCGGCGGACGATCCGATCTATCGCAATACGCGCAGATTCGCCCTGAGCAAGAGCAATCCGTTCTATTACGAGGGGAAAGCGGCGAAGGGGATCGGCAGCCCGCACACGCCGCCCGGCTACATCTGGCATATGGCGTTGTCGATGCAGGGGTTAACGGCGACGACGGCGGAAGAGAAGCTTGAGACGATCGCGATGCTGGAGGCGACGGATGCGGATACGGGGTATATGCATGAGGGCTTCCATGCGGACGATCCGACGAGCTTTACGCGGAAATGGTTCGCCTGGTCCAACAGTCTGTTTTCGCAGCTAGTGTACCGCGCGATGAAAGAAGGGATCTTGTGAGCCGAATGAAGGATACGATTATATTCTACGACGTCGAGTTTCCGGGCGCGGAGCATGCGCGTCCGGATCCGGACGCGCTGCGGGCGATCGGCACGGTGGTCGGCGCGCGCGAGCTGTCGGCGGCGCTTCGCGCCTCTTCCGGCGGATGCTTCGTGACGCTGCATGCGCCGTATTTTCCGAAAGCGGCTTGGGAAGACATCCTTGCGTATCTCGCTCGAGGCGGCGGATTGATCAGCGTCGGCGGAGCGCCTTTCAAGCGGCCCGTCCTGGAGTCCGGCGGCCTGTGGGCGGCGGAGCCGGAACAAACCGCCTACCACCGGGAGCTGCGCATCCACGAGACGCTTGCCGTCGATTCGAGCCCGATCGATCGCTTCGAGGCGCTGGGCGACGTCCCGATCTTCGCCGGGAAGGAATCGTTGTTCGCGCCGGCGGAGACGTGGAACTTGGTCCCTCACGTCTCCAAGAGCAGCGATCTTCCGCATCAGATGGGTTCGGCGGGACCGATGGACGCTCATCTGTATCCGGTGCTGAAGGGGATTTCCGCGGCGGGACGCGAAGTCGCCGCACCCGCGGTGCTGTGGGAGCATACGAAAGGCGAGTTCGCGGGAGGACGCTGGTTGTTCGTCACTCAACCGGCGGAGGCGCGGTTTTGGGCGAACGGAGGCGTCGACGCATTAGCCGAATGGGCCGAGTATTGCGCGGCGGGCGCGACCGAGCTTTGGCTGAAGCCGAACTATGCTTCCTACGAGCTCGGCGAACGGCCGATGCTGACGCTGCAGACGCAGCGTCTCGGGCGGCTTGGCGGTTCGGAGCCGAAGGAATGGACGTTCGCCATAACCGTATGGCATGCGTCGAACGCGGCGGAGCCCGTATGGCGTCGGGAGCTGTCCGTCTTGGCGACGGAGCGGCAGAGCATTACCCGCGTGACGGTTCCGATCGGCGTCGAGCGAGGGTTTTACCGGGTGGAATGCGTTGCCGTCTCGGCGGACGGGGAAACGCGCACGCTCCGTCAAGGCTTCTGGGGACGCGACGAGGCGATGCTTGCGGAAGGAACTCCCGTGTCGGCCGGTCGGGATTATTTCGAGAAGGACGGCAAGCCGCTTCCGGTCGTCGGGATGACGTATATGACGTCCGACGTGGCGCGGAAGTTTTTGTTTTTGCCGAACGCGGCCGTCTGGGATCGGGACATGGCGCAGATGCGCAAGGCGGGGATCAATTGGATTCGTACCGGAATCTGGACCGCTTATCGCAATATCATGCAGGTCGACGGCCATGCGTCGGAGGAGGCGCTTCGCTCGATCGACGCCTTCCTGATGACGGCGAAGAAGCATGATCTCCAGGTGACGTTCACGTTCTTCTCGTTCACGCCGGAGACTTGGGAAGGGGTCAACCCTTATTTGGATCCGCGCAGCGTGGAAGCGCAGAAGCGGTTCATCCAATCGATCGTCTCCCGCCACAAGGATACGACGAACGTCGATTGGGACTTGATCAACGAGCCTTCCATGTTCGACCCGGCGCGCATCTTCTCGAACGGTCCGCGGTCCTGCCGCGATCGATTCGAGCAAGAGGCGTTCTCCGCATGGCTGAAGGAGCGGCACGGCGACATCGAAGCGCTGCAGGCGCGATGGAATATGACGCCGGGGCAGCTTCCGAATTTCGACGCCGCCCGCCTGCCGGAGCCCGAAGAGATTAACTTCGACGTCCAAGATATGCATCAGGGGAAGAGAGGGACGCGCTGGCTCGATTATGCGTTGTTTTCGATGGAGATGCACAATCGGTGGGCGAAGCAGCTCTACGACGCGATCAAAGCGGAGTGTCCGCGCCATCTCGTGACGGTAGGGCAGGACGAAGCGTTGGGCGCTCAGCGTCCGTCCCCATTCTTCTATGCCGAGGCGGTCGATTATACGACGGTCCATTCATGGTGGCTTAACGACCACCTGGTCTGGGACGGCATCTTCGCCAAGACGGCGGAGAAGCCGAATTTGATCCAGGAAACCGGGATCATGTACGTGGAGACGCCGGAGGGACGCGCCAAGCGGTCGGAGCTCGAGCTGCGGAACATTCTCGAGCGGAAGTACGCCTATGCATTCGCCGCCGGCGGCGCCGGCGCGGTACAATGGATCTGGAACACGAACTTCTATATGGATAACGCGAACGAGTCCCATATCGGCGCCTTGCGCGCCGACGGCACGGAGAAGCCGGAGGCGAACGTCTCGTACGACTTCGGGCGGTTCATGAACGAGATCCGGGAGCTGTTCCGAGGTCGCCGGCTGGAGGATGTGGCCGTCGTATTCCCGTATTCGAACGACTTCTCCAATCGAAAGCTGGCGTTCGACGCCACGACGCGGCTGACGCGCGCGTTGGCTTACGAGCTGAAGGTGCCGTTCCGCGCGGTAGGGGAATATCACCTCGACGCGCTGGAGCAAGCGCCCGCGAAGCTGATCATGGTGCCGAGCCCGCACAATATGGACGACGCCGCGTTCGCGAAGCTGACGGACATCGCCGATCGCACCGGCGCCGTCCTGCTGCTCACCGGACCCGCCGGGCTCGACGCGTATTGGCGAACGTCCGAGCGGCTGACGCGGACGCTGGGCCGCCGCGGCTTGCGCAACGTGCTGCGGGAGGAGGCGCTCGACGTCGGGGGCGAGATCGTCCCGGCGTCGTTCGGGAACCGACGGATCGCCGAAGCGTGGAAGGAGGTTCCGGCGGAGCCGTCTTCGGAGGCGGCCGACCGCGTGCTCGACGTTCCGCTCGGCGGCGGGCGGCTCGTCTGGAGTCCGCTGCCGGTAGAGCTGAACGACCGGTCGGAGCCGATCCTCGCGCTGTATCGGTACGCGCTGCGCGCGGCCGGCTGCGGGAGCGACCTGGAATGGCTGGAAGGCGGGCGCCTTCCCGGCGTATACGGTAGGAAGCTTCGATTCGACGAAGGATCGCTCCTGATCTTCGTATCGGAATTCGGGCACGACGCGGCCGTGAAGGTGAAGGACCCGGAGACGAACCGCACGTACTCGTTCCTGTTGGCGAAGGAACGCTCCGTGCTGTTCGCATGCGACGCGGACGGCCGAGTGACGGCCGCGTACCGCCCGGAGGAAGTAGCGATCGCCGTCGACGGCGAGTAAAGAGGAGGCTGCCCAACGATGACCGCGCAACGAACCGCGCATCTCGTATCCCATACGCACTGGGATCGGGAATGGTACTTGCCTTACGAGAGGCATCATGTTCGATTGATTCAATTGATGGACGACTTATTCGAGACGCTTCGAACCGATCCGGACTATAAGAGCTTCCACCTGGACGGGCAGACGATTATCTTGGAAGACTATCTGCAGGTTCGCCCCGAGCGGAAGGAAGAGCTCGAACGTTGGATTCGCGAAGGGCGGATCCGCATCGGTCCTTGGTACATCTTGCAGGACGCGTTCCTGACGAGCTCCGAGGCGAACTTGCGCAATCTGCTGATCGGGCATCAAGACGCCCGCCGGTACGGCGCGATCGAGAAGGTCGGCTACTTCCCGGACACGTTCGGGAACATCGGGCAAGCGCCGCAAATCATGAAGCAAGCGGGGATCGACAACGCGGTATTCGGCCGGGGCGTGAAGCCGACGGGCTTTAACAACACGGTGGCGGACGGCGATTACGAATCCTCCTTCTCGGAGTTGATCTGGGAAGGTCCGGACGGCTCGCAAGTATTGGGGTTGTTGTTCGCCAACTGGTACAGCAACGGGAACGAGGTTCCGGCGTCTCCGGAAGAGGCGAAGGCGTATTGGGATCGAAAACTGGCCGACGCGGAGAAATATGCGTCGACCGGGCAGCTGCTGTTCATGAACGGCTGCGATCACCAGCCGGTTCAGAAGGATTTATCGGCGGCGCTCCGACTCGCCCGCGAGCTGTATCCGGATACGGCGTTCGTCCATTCGTCCTTCGAGGAATATTTGGCGGCGCTCAAGCGGTCGCTGCCGGAACGGTTGTCCGTCGTCAAGGGCGAGCTTCGCAGCCAGCGCACGGACGGCTGGGGAACGCTCGTGAACACGGCTTCCGCAAGGGTGTATTTGAAGCAGATGAACCAGACGGGTCAAGCGATGCTGGAGAAGGTGGCCGAGCCGCTCGCCGCGTTCGCCGCTTTGCTCGGGAAGCCGTATCCGCATCATCTGTTCACGTATGCGTGGAAGACGCTGATGCAAAATCACCCGCACGACAGCATCTGCGGCTGCAGCGTGGACGAGGTTCATCGGGAGATGATCGCCCGCTTCGACAAGAGCCGGCATGTGGCCGAAGCGATCGCGGAGGAGAGCAAGCGTTACGTCGCCGAAGCGGTCGACACGTCCGGCTTCGCGACGTTCGGCGCCGACGCGGTGCCGTTCGTCGTGTTCAACACGACGGGATGGGCGCGCAGCGGCGCCGTCGAGGTCGAGCTCGAGCTCGAGCGGCTGTATTACCGGGACGGGGTCCCGCAGGCTGAGATGATCCGGCGAATGAAGTCGGTCGAGCTTGCGGACCGCCGGCTGGTGAACGCCTCCGGAGAGGCGATCCCGTTCGAGATGGAGGATCTCGGGGTTCGCTTCGGATACGACCTGCCGGACGATAAGTTCCGTCAGCCGTACTGGGCGCGCAAGGCGAAGGTTACGTTCGAAGCCGCGAGCGTGCCGGCCCTCGGGGTCGCGGCATATGCGCTCGTGCGGTCGAAGGAAGCCGCCGGGGCGTCGTCGTCGGATTCCTTGCTGCGGGGCGATCGTTCGATGGAGAACGATCGGCTCCGCGTCGAGATCGGCGACGACGGCGCGCTGCGGGTGACGGACAAGACGACCGGCCGGACGTATTCCGACCTATGCGTGTACGAAGACACCGGAGATATCGGGAACGAATACATGTACAAGCAGCCTAACGGAGAAGCGGGCCTTACGACCAAGGGGCTGTCCGCAACGATCCGGACGGTCTTGGATCGGCCGGATCGCGCGACGATCGAGATCGTCCACGACTGGCATGTGCCGGCTTCGGCGGACGAGCGCTTCGAAGAGGAGATGCGGGAAGCCGTCTATTTCCCCGATCGGCAAGCGGGGCGAGTCGAGCGGACGGTGCCCCTTACGATTCGCACGCGGGTGAGCTTGGGCCGTTACGGCAAAGGGGTCGAAATCGAGACCTCGTTTACGAACCGGGCCAAGGACCATCGCGTACGGGCGTTGTTCCCTACGGATTTATCGACGAAGCGGCATCGGGCGGATTCGATCTTCGAAGTGGCGGCGCGCGATAACGAGCCTTCCGCCGAATGGACGAATCCGAGCTATTGCCATCATCAGCAGGCGTTCGTCGACGTAAGCGACGAGCGCGGCGGGCTGACGATCGCGAACCTCGGATTGCATGAATACGAAATCGCACGGGACGGACGCAATACGATCGCGGTCACCTTGCTCCGCTCGGTTGCGGAATTAGGCGATTGGGGCGTGTTCCCGACGCCGGAAGCGCAATGCCTCGGAGACCACGCGTTCCGCTTGGAGATCATTCCGCACGCCGGAGACGGCGCTCGGACGGGCGCTTATGCGGAGGCCTACCAATTCCAAGCGCCGTGGACCGTATGCCAGACCGGCGTGCATCCGGGCGCCGTCGCATCGGGCTATGCTCCGATTCGTTGGGAAGGAGACGGAGTCGCGTTCTCCTCGCTCAAGTTCAGCGAAGACAGCGGGGATGCGACCGTTCGTTGGTATAACCTGACCGGGGAGGCTTCCGATGTCGCTCTCGATCTCGGCCAAGGCGTCGAACAAGCCTACAAGAGCGACGTCTTGGAGCGAGTCGGCGACATTGTGGTGACGGATGCCGAAGGCCGTTGCACGCTGTCGATCGGACCTTGCGAAATCATGACGATCGGTTTCCATAAGAAATAAACAAGAAGTCCGGTTCCGCCAAGGCGACAAGCCTTGATGGAACCGGACTTCGGCGTTTATTCAGGCACGGGCACGTCGGGTTCATTCCGCCTTGGCGGGTGGCAATGCGCCCTTCGCGGCGCGGATCGCCGCCTTCAGCCGGCCGTCGTGACGCAGCAGCAGGTCGGCGGCTTCCCCGGCGTTCGCGCCGGTTTCGATCATGAGAATCGCCGTCTTGACGTGCATATTGGCTTGCTCCAACGCTTCGACCGCTCGCTCTTCCGAGGCGCCGGTGCTCGTGCGCACCATGCGGATCGAGCGGTCGTACAGCTTCGTATTGCTTGCCCGGAGGTCGACCATCAGGTTGTTATATACTTTCCCCAGCTTGATCATGACGCCGGTCGTCAGCATGTTGAGCACGAGCTTCTGCGCGGTGCCGCTCTTCATCCGGGTGGAACCGGCGACGACTTCGGGGCCGACCACCGGCGCGATGCAGATGTCGCACGCTTCGCCGATGCGGGTGTGCGGATTCGTCGTGACGCCGACGGTGCCGGCGCCGAGCTCCTTCGCGCGGCGGACGGCGCCCAGGACGTAAGGGGTGGAGCCGCTGGCGGTGATGCCGACGACCACGTCCTTGGACGTGACGCCCTTCTCGTCCATCAGCCGCGCGCCGGCGTCCGCGTCGTCCTCGCAGCCTTCCACGGCCGTGCGCAGCGCGCCGTCCCCGCCGGCGATGTACGCCTGCACCAGCTCCGGCGCCGTGCCGTACGTCGGCGGGCATTCGCTCGCGTCCAGGACGCCGAGACGCCCGGAGGAGCCGGCCCCGACGTAAAACATTCGGCCGCCGTCTTTGAGGGATTCATAGATTCGGTCTACCGCCGCTGCGATCGATTCGATCTCCTTGCGGACCGCGAGGGGGACGAGCTGGTCCTCGTCGTTGATCAGCATGAGCATATCCCGGGTTTCGCACTCGTCGATAAATTGCGTAGCGGGGTTGATCTTCTCGGTCGTCAATTTCGCGAAGTACGAAGTCATCGTTCATCCATCCTTTTCTGCTGTGTAGATAACCTGGTCGTCATTGCGCCGCTCGCTCTAGCCCTTGACCGATCCTACGATCAGTCCCGCTACGAAGAAGCGCTGCAGCAGAGGGTACAGAATGATGATCGGCAAGGTGGAGGTGATGATGACCGCTGACTTGATCGACATGGCGATCGTGCTCTTGTCCGCCGAACCGGCGCCGTCGCCGACCATAGTCGTCCCGTTGACGATATTGCGCAGGAACAGCATGACCGGGTACTGACTCGTATTCAAGTAGATCAAGCCGTTAAACCAGTCGTTCCAGAAGAAGACGGCCGTGTACAAGCCGATGGTCGCCAGCGCGGGCGTGGACAGCGGCACGATGATCTGGCGCAAGATGCCGAAGTAATCCAAACCGTCGATAATGGCGGCCTCTTCGATTTCCGAAGGGACGGCCCGGAAGAAGTTGATCAGAATGATCAGGTTGAACTGGTTGATCGCGAACGGCAGCAGCATCGCCCACGCCGTGCCGGTCAGATGCAGGTTCGAAATGAGCAAGTAGGTCGGGATAAGTCCTCCCGAGAAAAACATGGAGAATACGACCAGCTTCATGACGATTCGCTGTCCCTTCAGGAAACTCTTGGACAACGCATAGGCGAAGAGTGTCGTCATGAACAGGGCGATCAACGTGCCCGCCACGGTGTAATACAACGTATTTCCATACGCCCGGAAGAAGTTCGGATACGTGAAAATTTGAATATACGCTTGGACGTTAAAGCCCACCGGCCATAGCGACACTTGGTTATTGACGATCGCGGACGGGCTGGACAAGGACATCGCCAGCATGTAGATGAAAGGCACGATGCAAATCAGGACGACCAAAATCATGATAAAATTGATGACCAGGTCGACGAACGTCATGGAATGAAGCTTTCGTTGCTGGACCACGCGCGGATCCTCCTTTCCCCGATCGTTAATAGATGCTTTCGCCGGATACCTTCTTGCTGAGCCAGTTCGTCCCGGAGACGAGGATGACGCCGATGACGCCGCTGAACAAGCCGATGGCCGTCGCATACGAGTAGTTCTGATTCATTAAGCCCGTGCGGTAGACGAGCGTATCGATAATGTCGCTGACCATGGCGTTCGAAGGCGTGTAAAGCAGCAGCACCTTCTCGAAGCCGAGGCTGAGCAGCGAACCGACGTTCAAGATAAGCATGATCATGATCGTGGACATGATCGACGGGATCGTTACGTATATGATTTTTTGGAAACGGTTGGCGCCGTCGATATCCGCCGCCTCGAACATCTCCCGGTTAATGCCGGTGATGGCCGCGAGATAGATGATGGCCGTCCAGCCGGTAAATTGCCACGTCTCGGTTAAAATATAGATGGGCCGGAAATATTGCGGTTCGTTGACGAAGTAAATCGGCTCCATGCCGAATACTTGCTCCAGGATGCGGTTGAGCAGTCCGGAGCTGGGAGACAAAATTTCGCCCAGGATGGCGATGACCACCACCGTGGAGATAAATCGGGGCATGTACGAGATCGTCTGCACGAATTTACGGAACCGGGCGTTGCGCACCTCGTAGAGCAGCAAAGCGAAAATAATCGGAATCGGAAAATTGATCAAGATGTTCCCGAAGGAAAGCACCAACGTATTGCCGAACGCCCGCCAGAAGGAGGGATCCCCGAAAAACCGTTCGAAGTAGGCGAATCCGACCCAATCGGTACCGAACGGTCCCATCCCCGGCCGGAAGCGGCGGAACGCCAAGATATTGCCGACGAGCGGCGCGTATTTGAACAATAGAAAATGGACCAACGGGATGACCAGCATGACGTACAACTGCCAGTAACGTCGGAAGTGGCGGGAGCGCGACCCCGGGGATGACCCGACGGAAGGCTGCGCGCCGGTCGAGCGGATGGACGTATCGGCCATATCCTTCACCTGCTTCTTGTTGTAAATTGCGAATCATAGAACAGGGCCTGCCTGAACATGTCGTCCAACCGCGACTACATTCGGAGGGCAGGCCCTTGTTCCGTAACTTACGAATTACTTCTTCATATTATCGTTGTACAGCTGAGCGAACTTCTCGATTTGCAGGTTCTTCATCTCTGTGACGTACTGATCCCAATCCGCGTTCAGATCCTTCTTGCCGGTCAGGAACGCGTCCGCCCAAATTTCGAACGTATCGGCGAGCGGCGTCTGGAGCGAGCCGGCTTCCTCGGCCGTCATGTCGTCGAACATCGGGCTCGGCGGAATCGCTTGAATCGCTTCGTCCATCGCCGCGACCGTCGCGTTGATTTGCAGGTAGTTCTCGTCGTACTTCGTCATCTCGCGGGCGTTCACCCATACGAGCTGGAGCGGATCCGCGCCGAAGCCGTACTTGAGCTGCATCGACTTATAGATGCCGTCCGCGGAGCTCGTAAGATCGTCGGCATACTTGATCTTGTCGCCGTCCATCGTGTACGTGACGCCTTCGACGCCGGAGCTTGCAAGCTTCGCGCCTTCCTCGGAGAAGAACATCTCGTCGATCGTGCGGACGATGCGTTCGAAGTCGTCGCGCTCGGCCGTCTTCTTCGGGAACAGGATGCCGGAGCCCGTGCTGCTCTTCGGCTGGTGATGCGCGCCGGCCGGACCTTGGAGCGGCGGGTACATCTGGAGGTTGAAGCCCTCTTCCGTCGCCGACGCCTCGATGCCGCCGATCTGATCGTAATACGCGTAGGATGCGAACGACTTGCCCGTCGCCATCTTCTGCGCCCACTTGTCGCCGTCGATCGGTTCGGCCATCTCCGGATCGAGCAGGCCTTCCTTATACAGCTTCGCGAGGTATGTCATGTATTGTTTGTACTGGTCGCTGATAGCGCCCGGGAAGTATTCTTGCTTCTCGTAATCCCAGCTGAGCGTGTTCGTGCCGGAAGCGCCGTTCTTGCCGACGCTGACGCCGTAAGACGGCATCGTCATCCGGTACAAGACGCGAGGGCCGGCAAGAATCGTCAGAGGGTACGAATCCGGGTTTTCTTCTTTGAATTTCTTGAGGACGGCGTACAGGTCGTCGAACGTTTTCGGCGCCGGCAGCCCGTATTTTTGCAACAGATCTTCCCGCAGAATCAGGCCGCCGTCGTAGAACGGCTTATCGAACAGCGAAGGGAGGTAATAGCGCTTGCCGTCCTTCAGCTCGAGCGCCGCGATTTGCTCCTGCAGGCCGAACTCTTCGACGCGGGCGTTGAAGTTCGGCGTCCAGTCGGCGTAGTCGCTGATCGGGACGATCGCGCCGTTGAGCGCGAGGGATGCGTTTTCGCCCTTCGTGGTTTGATACAGGATGACGTCCGGTACGTTCGTGCCCGTGTTCAATGCAAGGGACACCTTCGTCGCATAGTCGGCTACCGGAATGACTTCGAAGGATAAGTCCACGTTGTAGCGCTTCTCCCACTCCTGAACGATCAGCCAGTCTTCCTTAAACGGGAGCGTCGCGTTGTCGGCATAGTAGAGCGATAATTTGAGCGGTCCTTCCGCTTCGGTCGTCGCGCCGCCGGACGTATTGCCTTCGTTCGATGGGCTTGGCGTTGTGCCTTCGCCGGTGGTGCCGCCGTTGCCGCCGCTGCCGGCGTTGCAGGCAAGAAGCGTAGACATCATCAGACCGAGCACGACTGTGGTGGAAACCAGCTTTTTCTTGTACATACGCTTAAATGACCTCCCTAAACCTTTGAATTGGAATCCGTGAACCGCTTACATCACGAATCATAGCATTATTTTATTTCACCAGTCAACGATTATTGTGAAATTTTATTTCACGATCTTTTCCTTATTACATTTTGGAATTGTTAAACCGATAATCAATGGTGGGAAAGACCAAATATTTCCGTTTTCGTCGAGGTGCAACATGAACATTCAGGGGATTTCGCCCGCTTTCTTCGCCGTGCAAGGGAAGACTTCGGCGGCGCAGGTCGGGACTGTGCCGGACCTTAGGGCGTTGACGCCGATCGCGATCAGTCCGGTCGCTTACACGAAGTTCGATTTTCTGCAGCGTCTTCGGTCTTCGACGGACGGCGGACCGGCGGACGGCACGTTCCTTCAGAGGCTGGCGGAACGATACGGGGCCTTGAGGACCGAGATCGAATCCGGCGGAGCGGCCGACTCGAAGGACGAATGGCTTACGATGTTGGACGAGGTGTACGACGAAGTCGCCGCGGAAGCGGCGGACCGGCTTTCGGGGACGTTCGACGTCTTCTTCGACTTCGGCTCCGGCCGATACGGCGAAGCCGTCGACCGGTTCGATCGGCAAGCGTTCAAGTCGCATCTGCTCGCGATGGCGCAAGACGCCAAGTCGGCTTCGGCGTCCGGCGCGGGAAGCGTAGAGGAGCTGCTTGCCGCGAAGTATGCGGCCTCGAATCGCATGGAGTCGATGAGCTTTACGGACGTCGTCCGGCTGAGCGGAGCGATTCGCGACATCCTCGGCGCCGCCCCGGCGATCGCGGGAGGCGATACGAAGACTTACGGCGCCGCCGTAGCCGATTGGCAGTCGGAGGCGAGCCGGCGATTGGACTCGGCCGGCCTGTCCGACGATGCGAAGTCTGCCGCGGAAGCCGCATTGCGGGAGCAGGCGGCGACGCGGCTGAAAGGGGGAGCGTTCGTGCGCGCGGTCGACTCGATGCGCGAGAAGATCGAGGAGTCTATGCGCGAGCTGGCGAGATTGAACGCGCAGCGGGCTTGGATCGATCGGCAGCTGGAGCGGCTCGCGAAGGAGCTTCCTCCGGGGCACCCGATGCTGCAACAGCTGTTGGAGCGCGAACGGCAGCTGATCGAGGAGACGAAGTCCGAATCGCTAAGGATCAAGGAAATGCAGGAGAAGCGGAAAGGCGTCGTGGACGATCCGAGCTCCGTTACGGAGCTGGAAGAGTACGCGCAGGTCGTGGGGAGCTACCAGGAGCGGCTGTCGTCCGCCGAAACTCGAAACGAACCATAGAGGATGATGGAACCGTCGGTGCACATTAAAGTGCTTGGCGGTTTTTTCTTTGTTGCGGCGATGTAGAGGGGAAGCAGTGCGGGGGGGGGATGAGCATGGGGAGGTGGAATGGGGCGCACATGAGCGAAATGGTGTCAAAATTTGAGCAGTTTGGGGAAATGAGCGCAAATTTTGAGCAGTTCCTCCTTGTGGGAGGAGTACCCGATGGCAGCGTCGCGGGAGCGTAGAACATGGGGAGATGAAACGGGGCGCACAAGAGCGAAATGGTGTCAAAATTCGAGCAGTTAGTGGAAATGAGCGCAAATTTTGAGCAGTTCCATCTTGGGGGAGGAGTACCCGATGGCGGTGTCGCGGGAGCGTAGAGCATGGGGAGATGAAACGGGGCGCATAAGAGCGAAATGGCGTCAAAATTTGAGCAGTTAGTGGAAATAAGCGCAAATTTAGAGCAGTTCAACCTTGTGGGAGGAGTACCCGATAGCGGTGTCGCGGGAGCGTAAAGCATGGGGAGGTGGAACGGGGCGCACAAGAGCGAAATGGTGTCGAAATTTGAGCAGTTCGGGGAAAAGAGCGCAAATTTTGAGCAGTTCCTCCCCGCGGGCGGATCGCCGGAGGGGGATAGAGTGGAGTGCCTAAGGAGGCGGGGGATGCCCCCGGGGAACCGCCAGGCCGATAATGGCCCGGCAATCCCGGAAGGAAGCCAATCCGTCTCCGACGGCATTACAACGACGGGAAATGATGCAGGGGGTTCATATCGGTAATACGATGCGGAGATCGCAGCCCCAGCCGGGGGCGTCGGTCACCTGAAGCGAGCCGCCCAGCTGCACGACCCGCTCCCGCATGGCGGTTAACCCGAAGCCGAACGGCGTATCGCCGTACGGGGCGCCGTTGTTTTTCAGCGAGAAGCGCAGCTGCCCGTTCTCCGCATACAGCCGGAAGGCGAAGGCGCTGCCGCCGCCGTGCTTCAGTCCGTTGGTTAACCCTTCCTGCAGCGCGTGGAAGACGACCTTCCGGTACAGCGGCGGGAGCTCCGGCAGCGCATCGATCCGGACGTCTACCGACACGCCGGTGATGTCCTGCGTTTCGGAGAGCAGCTTGGTGAGCGATTCCCGCAAGTCCGTCTTCGCCACGTCGTCCTTCAGCATCCGGACGGCCGACCGAATTTGGTCCAAGCTGTCGCGGACCAAGCCTTGCGCCGCGGAGAGCTTCTCGAGCGCCAGCTCCCGATCGACGGCGAGCAGACGTTTGGTGGCTTCCAGCTGCATAACGGTGGCCGTCATCGTGTGGCCGACCGAATCGTGGATTTCGTGAGCGATCCGATTGCGCTCCTCCAACGCGACGATCTCTCGAAGCGCTTCGATCGTCTCGTGGATGGAAAACTGCAGCTCGCGATTGCGCTGCTCCAGCTCGGCGGTCCGCTCTTGCACCTTCTCCTCGAGAGACCGATTCAGCTCGGTAATCTTCAGGTGCAGGTTCACCCGGGCGAGCAGCTCTTGCTTCGCGACAGGCTTCGTGACATAGTCGTTCGCGCCGGAGCGGAAGCCTTCCGCCAAGTCTTCCGGCAAGCTCCTCGCCGTCAGCATGAGGATCGGGAGATCGGCCTCCCCGTGCGTGCGGCGAATACGACGGCTCAGCTCGTACCCGCTCATGCCGGGCATCATAACGTCGGTAATGATCAGATCGGGCCTCAGTCCCTCTTCCAACGCCGTCAGCGCTTGGGAAGGGTGCGCGTGCGCCACGACCCGATACGACGGCGAAAGATGGACGGCCAGCACTTCCAAATTCGCGGGTTCGTCGTCGATGACGAGAACCGTTCTTCGCTCCGCGGCCGGCGAAACCGGCTGCTGCGGCGCCGAAATCCGCGGCTCGGGCTCGTCCGTTCCGGCGAGCGCCGGCGTGCGTTCTGGCTCGAGCGGCCGCCCGGCCCCATCCGGCGCAGGCGCCGCCGCTGCCCCCGCCGCCGCCTCCTCCGGCCACAGCGGCAGCGTGAACGTAAACGTGCTGCCGACGCCAAGCTCCGACTCCACGTCGAGCCGCCCGCCATGCAGCTCAGCAAGCTGCTTGCTGATCGTCAGCCCCAGCCCCGTCCCGCCGATCCCTTGCTCCTCGGTATGGCGGCTTTGGCGGAACCGTTCGAAGATGCGCTCCCGGTCGTTCTCCGGGATGCCTAGTCCGTTGTCCGAGACCGAGATCCGCAGGAATCCCGCGTCCGACTCGTCCGGGGCGGCGTAGATCGTAATGTCTCCCTCGGTCGAGAACTTCACGGCGTTGCCGAGCAGATTGTATAAAATTTGCTCGACCCGGTCTTCGTCGGCCATGACGGGAGGCAGTTCCGCGGGAATGGCGCAGCGGATGACGAGCCCTTTGGCCTTGGCTTGGGGCTGCAGCAGCGCGGCGACGGCTTCCGCCGTCTTCCGCAGATCGACGGGACGCACGGTCAAACGGAGATCGTTGTGCCGCAGCTTCGACAGATCGAGGATGTCGTTCACGAGCCGCGTCAGCCGGCGGCCGCTGGCGACGATGAGCGACAGGCGCTTTCGATCCTCCGGATCGGTCGTCGCGGATCGGTCCAAGAGCGATTCCGCCATGCCGGTGATCCCGAACAACGGCGTGCGGAGCTCGTGGGAGGTTCGCGCCAGGAAGTCGTCCTTCATCCGATCGATCTCCTGCAGCTGCAGGTTCTTGGCCGCAAGCTCCACGGCGTATCGCCGGATCTGGCGAAGCGTATCGTCGAATCGCAAAATCAGCACGGCGCCCAAACAGAGAACGAAGAGAAACACGCCTAAGGTCAACTGGGCTCCGTTAAGGTATATCACGAAGAACGGGAACCGCTCGTACAACAAGTGGACGAATGGGTATACATTCACTTGCACGTAATAGACGGCCGCCAAGACGAGCAGCAGGACGATCCCCGCGAACACCCATACCGTCTCCCGGTCCTTGCTCCGCCGATAAGAGCGGACCATGAGATAGAGCATGACGCTCAAATACGCGCACAGGATGCCGGTCAGAAGCTTGTCCACGAGCAGATGGTACGTCGGCTCGCGATAGAGCGCGGCGACGAGAATCAAAGCGGCGAAACCCCATAACGACAGCATGAACGCGCGGAACAGCCTGCTCGCGCCGCCCCCGTACATCCGGCTCAAGAAGCCGAACAGCGCGCCGGCCCCGACGGTGAAGACGACGTCCTGCAAATACACGAAGAGCGGGAGGTCGGCGAACAGCTGCAGCGTAGGCGCGCGGTTGACGCTGCCGTAGGCGGCGCACGCCGTCAAGACGGCGAAGTGGAAGTAAATCGTATCCTTGGCGTTCACGGCGAACAAGAGGAACGAGCTGATCGAAAAAAACAGGAACAAAACGCAAAGCACGACGCGGAGGACGTCCTGCCGAAGCATGTCCAAATAAAAGGCGTCCGGTCGGCCGACCAGGACGCTTCCGAAGCTCGGAGCGACTCCTTCGGTGTACACCCGAAGATAAATCGTCTTTCCGAAGTCCTCCGAAGCCAAGGGAGCCAAGCCCCAGCGGATATGCTTATTGACTCTAAAGTCGTACGGCTCCATGTTGAATTCGTAAATTTCCCTCGAATCGCTAAACAGCTGCACCGCTTTAAAGCCGCGAAGAAGCAGCTGCCGCCCTTCGCCTTCGTCCCGGAAGCTCTCGGGCAGCGGAGCGCGAAGCCAGTAATGCCCCTTGTAATCGGATGGAACGACCTGCTGGGGAAGATTGTCCCCTATAGGTTTCCAGTCCGTGTCCGCTAGAGGGGCCGGCAACCCTTCGTGGGATCGAGGGATATCCTCAAGCACGTATTCCCACCCCGGAGAGGACACCCAATTGTCGTAGCTGTGGAAGCCTTCGTTCAGACTGTTCCAGGAGACGATAAACCAAAAGAGCCAAAGCAGCCCTGCGGCCGGCAGCGCGAACAGCCCGATCATGAGCGGACGCCGCCATGACTTGCCGCGAACGAAAGTCGTCATCGATCCATCCCGCCCCTCCCCCCGGACGTTCATTCGTCGGCGAAGAGCTCCTTAAGGCAGTGGATGGCCTTAGAGCGTTCGTTCACTCCGATTTTCTGGTAAATGATGCTGATGTAATTTTTGGCCGTGCCTTCGGTGAGGAAGAGCGCGCCCGCGATTTCCTTGTTCGACTTGCTTTCGAGCAGCAGCTGTATGATTTGCCGCTCCCGATCGGTGAAGGCGATGCCTTGCCGCTTCAGCTTACCGGCGAGGCGGGGCTTGTGGTACCCGGAGGTGAGAAGCGAAATTCGAGAGGCCAGCTTGCCGGCCACGGAGGAGGGAAGCATCATCTGTCCCGCAGCGGCGTCGCGGATCGATTGGATGATTTTGTCCCCGGGCATGTCCTTCAAGAGGAAACCGCTTGCACCGTACGCCATGCTGTCCACGATGTACTGGTCCTCCAAGAAGGTGGTCAAGACGACGACGACCAGGTCGGGAAACTCGTCCAGCAGCCGCCGCGTCGCTTCGATGCCGTCGATGCCGGGCATGCGGATGTCCATAAGGACGAGATCCGGACGGAACCGGCGGACCGCTTCCATAGCGGCGATGCCGTTATCGGCCGAAGCGACGACCTCCATGTCTTCTTCCAAATTAATAATCGTTTGCAAGCCGTCTCGCAACAGCGTCTGATCGTCGGCGATCACAATGCGAATCTTGGTCATAAGTCTTTTCTCATCCTTTTTTCTGCCTCTGCTATGGTATTCATTATAGTGCATCCTTCGAAATGTGGAAGATTTTGTTTCCGAGGGCAGGACGAATAGCCTGTTCGGCCAGGCTTCGCCATGACCCTCGTCGTGACGGCGGTAACTATCCTTATGACCGTACCGCCAACTAGAATTGCACATGACGAACGATTCGCGAGGAGGATGAACGAGTGAGGAAGAAGAAAATCGCAGTGATCGGCGCGGGCATCGCCGCGCTGACGCTGGCGTACGCCATCCGTAAGG
Source organism: Paenibacillus antri (assembly GCF_005765165.1). NCBI lineage: Bacteria > Bacillati > Bacillota > Bacilli > Caryophanales > Paenibacillaceae > Paenibacillus > Paenibacillus antri. The sequence goes on from NZ_VCIW01000029.1 coordinate 31,916, forward strand.
ACGATCTGTTCGACGTGACGGTGTACGCAGCGAAGAATGCCGACGAGATTCGGAACGGCCGCATTCCGTCGACGCAAATTCACTTCGACCGGTTCCTTCGGACGGAGGAACGGTTCGGGATCGGGCCGTACGGAGACGTCTATGACGTGAAGGAAATCGAACTGCTCGTGGGCGGACAGAAAATGTTCAAAGGCCGCGTGAACGCCAGAGCCGTCAGCATCGATCAGCGGGAATATTTGGCAGCCCTTCAGGAAGGGCTCAAGAGGCAAGGGGCGGACGTCCGGAAGCGACGGGCGTCTCCCGAGGATATTAGCCTGTTCGCCGATGAATACGATCTGATCGTCGACTGCACCGGCAAGATCGGTCCGGTCGTCGATTTCCCGATCTACGATCGTATCCGCAACGCGCCCGTCGCGCCCCAGCGCGTCTGCTCCGCGGGGATGTTCCGGGGCCTCGCGCCGGACGAAGAACAGAAGATGGCCTTTAACATCGTGCCGGGTTTGGGGGAGCTGTTCGAGACGTCGACGATGACCCGGCACGGTCCGGCGCGCGTGCTCTTGTTCGAGCCGATCCCGGGAAGCGAGATGGATTGCATCAAAGGGGATAAGGGACCGGACGTCTTCGCGAAGGAAATGCTGGGCGCGCTGGATGCGTATTTCCCCCATATTCGCGAGAGAGTCGATCCGAACGAATTCCGCTTGGTCGATCCGAACGCCTACATGCGCGTCGCGATCAAGCCGGAGCTGCGCATCCCGTACGCGACGGCGAACGGCACGCTGGCGCTCGGCTGCGGCGACAGCGTCGCGCTGAACGATCCGATCACCGGTCAGGGCGCGAATGCGGCTTCCTATTGCGCGGAGGCGCTCTACGACGTGTTGGCGGAGCATCGGGATGCGACATGGGATTCCGCCCTCGGCGAGCGGTATTGGGACCGGACCCGGGAGTTCGCGACGAAGATGACGGAGTGGACGAACGGCATGATGGGGCCGCTATCGGACTCGTTCTCGGAGCTGTTGGGCCGGGCGACGCAGAACCAAGCCGTCGCGGACGAAGTCGTCGGGCTGTTCCTCGATCCGATCCAGGCGCATCGGGTGTTCTTCGCTTCCTCCATGCTCGAGGCTTGATTTCGTTCGACAGGAGCAGGACTTACTCGGCGCCGGTCAGACGGTCGGCGAGCGCCATCGCGGCGGCATAGCCGGAGCTCCAGGCCCATTGCAGGTTATAGCCGCCGCAATCTCCGTCCACGTCCATCACCTCGCCGCACAAGTAGAGCCCCGGCACGAGCTTGGATTCCAGCGTTCCCGCTTTGAGCTCCGTCGTATCGATGCCGCCGGCCGTCGTCTGCGCATTCGCGAAGCCGTTCGTGTCTAGCACGGGAAAGTCCCATTGCTTCATCAGTCGATACAAGATTTTCTTCGTTTTCCACGATAGATCTTGACAGAGCAGGTTCGGCTCCTGATCGATGCCCGCCTCTTTCAACAGGACGGGGATCAGCTTCTTGTTTAAGATGCCGATGAAGGAAGCCGCGACCGTCCGGTGCCCGAACATGCCCCAGTGCGTATCCAGAAAATCGACGACCTCTTCCTCCGTGCGGTCCGGCATCAACTCAAGCGACAGGACGACCTTGTCCCCTTTCGCGAGGCGATACGCGGCCTTCCGGCTTAACTGGAGAATCGGCGGGCCGGAGGCGCCGTAGTCCGTAAACAAAATTTCCCCGTATTCGCTGCGGATGCATTCGCCGCCTACGACGATGTGACCCAAACCCTCGAATTTGACGCCGGACAGCTCCTTCAAATACGGATAGTCCAGCTTCAATTGCACGATCCCCGGCACCGGATGGATTAGGGTGTGTCCCAGCCGCTGGGCCAGCGTATAACCGGAGCCGTCCGTTCCGGTTTTCGGAGCGGTCAGGCCGCCCGTGCAGAGGAAGAGATAATCGCTGGTATATACGACCTGTCCCTCCGCCTCCGTCTGACATACAATCGTGAACCGCGGATGACCCGTCGACACCTTCACGTCCGACACTTTGGTCTTGAAGTAGATCGGGACGTCCCGATCCTCCAGCGCGATTCGGAAAATTTCCAACACCGACGCCGCCTGCAGCGACATCGGGTACATCCGGCCGTTCTCTATCGCGACCAGCGGAAGGCCGAGCGCGTTGAAAAATTCGACGGTTTGCCGAACGCCGAATTGCTTCAGCACGGGCAGCGGAAACTCCGCTTGGCTGCTATGGTATTTTTGCGATAAAGCGGCCGCCTCGTCCGTACCCGCCAACGTAGATTGGTTCGTAATATTGCAGCGCCCGTTGCCGGTCGTCAATACCTTCTTCCCGACCCTATCGTTGCTCTCGACGATGCCGACGTCGATCCCGAGGTCTCGCGCAGTGACGGCGGCCATGAGGCCCGAAGCGCCGGCGCCGATAATAAACAGTTCATGGTGCTTTGAAGAGGGAGAGTCATACATATCCGGTGGATGCATTCCTTTTTCCGATAGATTCATTTGAAAATGTGTTTCCCCAGCGCCATCGCGGCCGCATAACCGGAGCTCCAGGCCCATTGCAGGTTGTAGCCGCCGAAGTCGCCGTCGACGTCCATCACCTCGCCGGCCATATAAAGCCCGGGCACGAGCTTGGATTCCAACGTGTCCGCGACGAGCTCCCTCGTATCGATGCCGCCGGCCGTCGCTTGCGCGTTCTCGAAGCTATGGGTGCCGGTCACTTTAAAGTCCCATCGCTTCAATATTTTATAGAAGACACCCTTCGTTCTCCACGAGAGGTCCTGGCAAAGCAGGTCCGGCTGTTGATCGATGTCCGCTTCCTTCAGCAGGACGGGAATCAGCTTCTTGTGGATGAACCCGGTGAACGACTCCGCGACTTTCCGGTGCTCGAAGGTTCCCCAGTTCATCTCCAGGAATTCGACGACCTCTTCCTCGGTGCGGCCCGGCATCAGATCGACGGATACGGTCACGGAATCCCCTCTGGCGAGATGGAACGCAGCCTTCCGGCTAAGCTGGAGAATCGGCGGGCCGGAGAGGCCGTATTCGGCGAAATGAATTTCGCCGGATTCGCTGCGGACGACTTCGCCGTTCGCGAGGATATGGGCTTGTCCTTGGATTTTGATGCCGGACAACGCCTTCAGATGCGGATACTGCACCTTCAATTGCACGATGGCTGGCACCGGCTCGACTAAGGTGTGCCCTAAGCGTCGGGCCAGCTCGTACCCGGAGCCGTCCGTACCCGCGTTCTGGCCGGTCAAGCCGCCTGTGCATAGAAACAGGTACTCGCTCGTATAGACAACCTGCTCCTCCGTCTCGGTTCGGCATGTTATCGTAAATCGCGGATGCTCCTTCGATACGGTCACATCCACGACTTTGCGGTTCAGGTATACCGGAATGCTCCGATCCTCCAGCGCAAGCTCGAAAATGTCCAACACGGACGCGGCCTGCAGCGACATCGGGTACATGAAGCCCTCCTTCAATCGCGTAAGCGGAAGCCCGAGCACATGGAAGAAATCTATGGTTTGTCGGATGCCGAATTGCCGCAGCACAGGCAGCGGGAAGTCGGACTGACCGCCGTGATATTTGCGCAATAAAGCCGCCGCTTCGTCCGTCTCCGTCGCAGTGGATTCGTTCGTAATGTTGCATCGCCCGTCGCCCGTCATGGAAATCTTCTTGCCGATCCGGTCGTTGCCGTCAAGAATGGCGGTATCGATCCCCAGATCCCGGGCGGTAACGGCGGCCATCAGTCCTGACGCGCCCGCGCCGATAATGAGCAGCTTGTGGTGCATGGAAGTCTGATCTTCGTTCATGGTCGGTCGATGCATCCTTTATCCCGTTTTTTCTTTTCGCACCGATGCGCAGTTATCGTTCATTATACCATAATCGGGACGCTATTTACTCCGCGGAAAAGGGTATGGTTAAATGAGGGTATTATTCCCATTACTAATTTCGAAGGAGATTTCCGAACATGAGGATTCGTTACGATCGCTTTCCCGGCGGCGTATCCAAGGCGCTGACGCTCAGCTACGACGACGGGCGCGTCCACGACCGAAGGCTCGTCGAGAAGCTGAACGCTTACGGGCTCAAAGGCACCTTCCATCTGAACTCCGGTTTTTTCGGCCTGGAAGGATACGTTCATGCGGAAGAGGTGGCCGCCCTCTATCAGGGACACGAGGTGTCCGCGCATACGGTGAACCACCCGTTCTTGGAGCAGTCTCCGCCCGAGCAAGTCGTCGGCACGATCCTGTCCGATCGTGAAGCGCTCGAGGCGCTGGTCGGATACCCCGTGCGCGGGATGAGCTATCCGTTCGGCACGTATAACGACCGCGTCGTCGCGACGCTGCCGGCCCTCGGCATCGAATATGCGAGAACGGTCGCGAGCCACGGCAAGTTCGACATCCCGAGCGATCCGCTGCGCTGGCATCCGACGTGCCATCATAAACAGATGCTCGAGCACGTCGACGCCTTCCTCGCGCCGCTTCGCCATTCGAGAATGAAGCTGTTCTACATCTGGGGACACAGCTACGAATTCGAGAACGACGACAACTGGGAGCTCGTCGACCGTCTCGGCGAACGGCTCGGCGGCCGCGACGACGTCTGGTACGCGACGAACGCGGAGATCGTTGCGTATTTGCAAGCGATCGAGCGGCTTCGGTTTTCCGCGGACTGCCGCATGATCCATAATCCTTCGGCCATCCCGGTGTGGATCAGCGCGGAAGACGAGCCGCTCAAGATCCCGGCGGGACGCGTCGTTCGCGTAGAAGGGTAGGGGACATTCGATGCCGCAATTAACGGTTAGAGGAATCGCCGTCGAGCGTCTCGTCTCCGTCAGCAAACCGATGGTGGAGGAGCTGGCCGCCGTCTGCGGCTGCGGAAAGGACAATTTCACCATCGATCGTTTGGCGACGACGTCCGTATTCGAGGGAAAGACGACGGAGACGTATCCGTTCGTGGAGGTCGCTTGGTTCGAGCGCGGCCGCGACGTTCGGGATCGGGTGGCGGAGACGATTACCCGATTCGTTCGTCAGGCGGGCGTTCCGGAAGTGGAGGTCGCCTTCAAGGAATATTCGGAAGCGGCTTATTATATCAACGGCATCGCATGCGATTCAGGGGAGAGCTGAGCCGCTGAACGAGATGCAGGCCGTCCCGGCGGAAAGTCCGCCGCGGACGGCCTGTTTTTTTCGGGGCGAGACGACGACACAATCTTCTACCATTCCTTTTCATAGAGTAATAGGGAAAGGTGGTGGGACGAATGAAAGCGACCATATCTCAAACGTATCCCCGACTCTATCTATACAGCGAAGAGAATTACGCCGGACGCAGATTCGTGTGGCGCGGCAACGTAGGGATTCGGAACCTGGAGGCGCGCTATGACGATATCGAGAGCCTGCGCTTCTTCTCGCCGAACGCCGGCGCGACGCTCGTGCTGTTCGCCGGCCGGAACTTCCAAGGACGCTTCCGCGTCTTCCGGGGAACGACGAACATCGCCGATTTGGACGACATCGTCGCGGGGGAAGAACCGGAATCGTTGATTATCTCTAATTCCCGGCTGACGTTGGCGCGGATTCGGGAGATTCGACGCACGGGACGTCTTCCGGAAGGGTATAGAACTATATAATGGGAGAAGACGGGGCCGCGGATGTTCGGGCTCCGCTTTCTTTTTATGTATAATGAGAGGAGGAACGACAAGGAGGGCCGCATATGATCCGATGGATCGACCAATACGTTCGCAACGCCGCGGAGCGGGAGCGCGTCCGCGCGGCCGACGCCCTGGCCGCCCGATTCGCGGAGAGGGCCGGAGCGCATGATCGCGACGGCTCGTTCCCGTTCGACAACATGTCCGACCTGTTCGAAGCGGGTTATCTTCGGCTTACGGTTCCGAAGCGGTACGGCGGCGACGAAATTTCGTTGTACGAATTGGTGCTGCTGCAGGAGCGTCTCGCGTACGGCGACGGCGCGACGGCGCTGGCCGTCGGCTGGCATCTCGGCCAGACGATGCACTTCCGAGAATGCCGGAAGTGGCCGGAGCCGCTGTTCGCCGAGCTGTGCCGCGACATCGTTCGGGACGGCGCGATGATCAACACGTTCGCGAGCGAGCCGGCGTCGGGCAGTCCGAGCCGGGGCGGAAAGCCGGAGACGGAAGCGGTCCGAACGGACGGAGGCTGGCTGATTTCCGGGCGGAAGACGTTCAGCACGTTGTCTCCGATTCTGGATCGGTTCGTCGTCACCGCCTACGTGCCTGAGGAAGGCGCCGTCGGCGAGTTCCTCGTGCGGAAGGGCGAGGGCGTAACGGTGGAGGAGACGTGGAATACGCTCGGCATGCGGGCGACCGGAAGCCACGACGTCGTCCTGGATCGCGCGTTCGTCTCGAGCGACGCCCGGCTCGGGCAAGTCGAAGTCGACGACGGCGGCGGTTGGCTGCTGCATATTCCCGCTTGTTACATGGGCATCGCGATCGCGGCGCGGGACTTCGCGCTGGACTTCGCCCGGACGTATAAGCCGAACAGCGTGACGACGCCGATCGGGGAGCTCCCGACGGTACAGCAGTCGATCGGCTTGATGGAGGCGGAGCTCCGAGCGGCCCGGAGCCTCTTATACGCGACCGCGGACCGGTGGGACCGGGAGCAGGAAGGCCGCGCGGCGCTCAAGCCGGACCTCGGCTTAGCGAAGTACGTCGTCACGAACGGCGCGATCAAGATCGTCGACTTGGCGATGCGGATCGTCGGCGGCGCGAGCTTGTCGAAGCGGCTGCCGTTGGAGCGGTACGCTCGGGACGTGCGGGCCGGATTGTACAATCCGCCGATGGACAACAACGTGTTGACGATGCTGGCGAAGGCGGCGCTCGGCGAGTCGGGACAAGGGTAAAGCCCTTGTCCCGTTTTTCGCGTGATTGTTCGTTCCGTTTGCTATAATGAGAGAAGCGTATCCATCTCACGGAGCATTGGAGTGAAGGGTAGATGACCGATACATACAAGATCGTAGTGGCCGGCTGCGGCAATATGGCGAACGCCTGGGTGAAGGGCGCGCTGGCGAGGGACAATGCGGAGATCGTCGGTTTGGTGGATATCAAACTCGAATTCGCGCAGGCGATGGCGGACCGCCATGGCCTCGCATGCGAGACGTTCACGGATGTTGCGGAGGCGTTGGAGCGGACGGGGGCGAATCTCGTCTTCGACGTAACGATCCCCGCGAGTCACTTCGGCGTCTGCTCGACGGCGCTGCAGCGGGGAGCCCATGTGCTCGGCGAGAAGCCGATGGCCGAGTCGATGGCGGACGCCCGCGAGTTGATCGCGATCGCCGATCGGACGGGTCGATCGTACGCGGTCATGCAAAACCGGCGATACAACGCCAACATCCGCGCGCTGCGCGAGCTCGCGAAGAACGGGACGATCGGCAAGGTCGGGTACGCCGGCGCGGACTTCTTCCTCGGTCCGCACTTCGGCGGCTTCCGGGAAGCGATGGACAGTCCGCTTCTTCTCGACATGGCGATCCATACGTTCGATCAAGCGCGCTTCCTGACGGGGGCGGATCCGGTTTCGGTGTATTGCCATGAGTTCAATCCTCCAGGATCGTGGTATGCGGGCGACGCCTCGGCGATTTGCATCTTCGAGATGTCGGACGGCTCGGTGTTCGCGTACCGCGGTTCTTGGTGCGCGGAAGGCGCGCCGACGTCCTGGGAAGCGCAGTGGCGCATCCAAGGGGAGAAGGGCGCGGCGATGTGGGACGGAACCGGCGCGCCGTACGCCGAGGTCGTCGCGCCGGGCGGGCAAGAAGGCAAGTTTATGCGCGAGTACGAGCGCGTGGAAGCGCCGTTCGTATGGCAAGGCCGGTCCGGCCACGAAGGCTGCTTCGACGAGATGTTCGCGGCGCTGGAGGAAGGCCGGCCGGCCGAAACCGACTGCCGCGACAACATCAAGAGCATGGCGATGGTATACGGCGCGATCGACAGCGCGAAGGCAAGGCGGAAGATCGACTTGAAGCCGTATTACGGCGGATAGTCCAGTCCTCCGACAGAATCGTAAAAAAAGGCGGCCGATTCGCGGCGCGATTTCCGCGCGCGGACCGGCCGCCTTTTTTTCGCCGTGACGTTCCTCCGGTTACTGTCCCCCTTGTTCTAGACGGCGGACGCGCTGCCGCAGCCGGTCGACCTCGTTATCGAGATTATTCAGCTGCCGCTCGAGCTGCGCGGTCTGCCGCTCCAGCCGATCCACGCGTTCTTCGAGCCGACGGCCGCCCGGCAGTGGGATCGGAAGCGGGAAGGGGGGCGGATATCCGGCGCCGCCGCCGGTGACCGGAATTCGCAGCTGTTGGCCGACATAGATGTAGCCGCCTTGCAAATTGTTCGCTTGGACGAGCGCGTCGACCGTTACGCCGTAACGGGAAGCGATGCCGTACAGCGTATCGCCGGGTTGCACAGTATAAAACATGCGGTGAACGACCTCCAATAAGTAAGGTGTTTTCCCCATATCGTATGTGTCCGATAGGCGAACCGCCCTCCGCATTCGCCCAATTCCGACGTTCGGCCGCGCTTATTCGCTTCTCCGGTACCGGCTCGGGCTCGTCCCGGCGTGCCTGCGGAATATCTCGGTGAAGTGCGCCGCGTCCCGGTACCCGGCGGCTTTCGCGATCGCCGCGACTTTCAGGTCCGTCTCCGTCAGCAGTCGGCAAGCGTATTCGATGCGCCGGCGTTGCATGTATTCCGAGAAGCCCATGCCCGTCGCCTGCCGGAACAGCCGAAGGAAGTGCCGCGCGCTGACGCCGAACGACGAAGCCAGCGACTCGACCGTCAGGCGTTCCGCGAAATGAAGCTGGACGTAATCCAAGATCGCGGAAACATTCGGTTGAGGCGTCCGCGCCGCCCCGAATCGTTCGGGCGCATCCATACTCCGCGAAAGACGGGAGAGGCGAACGACAAGCGACAGAAGGCTTCCGAAGACGGATGCCTCGAAGCCCGGTTGCCGTTCCGTAAATTCGCGGTGCATCCGCTCGAAGAACGAGGCGAGCTCCATGGTGCGGTCGACGAGCGCGAGCGACGCGCCCGGTTCGCCGTCCAGGACGGAGAACGCCGCTTCGCCGTGCTGCGCGTAGCGAGACAACCACGACCGAAGCTCCCGCACGAAATCCGTCTTGATACAGACGTTATAGACGAGAAGCCTGCTCTTCTTCGACGCGCCGCTCGGGCGGAACACATGCGAGGTGCCGACCGGCAGCACATACAGACATCCCTTATGCGCCTTCTCGACCCGGTCGCCGACGTAATGGTAGCCTTCGCCGGCCATAACGTACGCGATCTCCACATAAGCGTGATCGTGTTCGCTGAGATCGAACCCTTCCTCCCATCGATTCACGAACAGCGGGAAGCCGCCTTGGAAATGCTCCGAAAGATCGGAATGATAGACATATTTCCCCCTCATGGTTGTCACTTCTCCCTATGTTTCCGTCCTTCGGCCTATTATACAATCGAGCGTATAAGAGGCGGAAGGGGTTTACAAACACATGAACGGCAATGCGACATGGATATGGTATCCCGGGGATTTCGAAATTCGGTTGCATGAGAAAATGTCGGTGCAGCGACGCGCGCGCGGCGTCATGTACCCGGCGTACTGGCGGCTGGACCGCCATTATTCCAACATCCAATTCCGGTATACGTACGACCTGGAGCGGGAGGAGCGAATCGCGATCGCCGCGGAAGGGACATTCTCCTTGTTTCTCGACGGCAAAGACAACTGCCGGTCGAACGAAACGCAGTTCACCTTGCCTGCCGGCAGGCATGAAATCACCGTTAGCGTCTTCAACGACGCGGAAGCGCCGGCGCTCTATATCGACGGCCCTACGGTGCGGACCGATTCGTCCTGGGAAGTCACCTCTTACCAGTACGAATGGAAGAACGCAGGCTCCTGGACGTTCGACGATCCGGCATGTCCCCCGTCGCGCTTCCGGCTGTCGACAACCCCGTTGGAGCCTGTCGGCCAGGAGCGCATCGACGGGTTTCCGTTATTGGATTTCGGTCGGGAGACGTTCGGGTACTTACGGTTTCATAACGTGACGGGCTCCGGCGCGATTCGCGTCTATTACGGGGAATCGAGGGCGGAGGCGCTGTCGCCGGACGAATGCATGAGCCTCGATCGGTTCGAAGCCGCCGATGCAGCCGCCCGGAGCGATAACGGGATCTATACCCTCGCCGAAGCGAAAGCGTTCCGTTACGCATGGATTCATGCCGACGCCGGCGTTCGTTGGGATGAAGTCACGATGCTGTACGAGTTCGTGCCGGTAGCGTACCGAAGCTCGTTCGAATGCTCGGATCCGAAATTAAATCGAATCTACGACATGTCGCTGTACACGCTGCATCTGAACACGAGGGAATTTTTCCTGGACGGCATCAAGCGGGACCGCTGGGTATGGTCGGGAGACGCCTACCAAGCATTCTTGATGAACTACTATAGCTTCTTCGACCTCGACGTGACGCGCAGAACGCTGATCGCGCTCCGCGGCAAAGATCCGCTGACGAGACACTTCAACACGATCCTGGACTATTCGTTATATTGGTTTATTTCGCTGTACGATTATTACCTGTATACGGGCGACTTCGAGTTCATCCGTCAATATTACGATCGTGCCGTCGGCTTAATGGAGTTCGTCTTGAAGCAGCGCAACGAGGAAGGCTTGCTCGAGGGCAGACCTCAGGATTGGGTATTCGTGGATTGGGCGGACTTCCAAAACACCGGCGCCGTCAGCGCGATCCAAATCTTGCTCGTTCGGAGCTTGGAAGCGATGCGCCTGTTCGCCGGGCGGCTGGGAGACGAAGAAGCGGCAGCCTCCTACGGCGCTATGGCGGACGAAATCAAGGAGACGACGTTCCGCCTGTTCTGGGACGATGCCCGAGGGGGACTGCTGCACCATAGGGTCGACGGCGAGACGAAGCCGACGTTGACGAAGCATGCCAGCATGTTCGCGCTGACGTACGGGTACCTGTCCTCGGAGCAGCGCCGGTCCGTTATCGACAACGTCATGCTCGACCCCGGCGTTCCCCGCATCCGGACGCCGTATATGCGGTTTCACGAGCTGGCGGCGCTATGCGAAAGCGGGAAACACGATGTCGTTCGCGGGGAGCTGCTGTCATATTGGGGCGGCATGATCGAGCTCGGGGCGACGACGTTCTGGGAGGAGTACGATCCGGCGCTCGCGGACGACGAACACTACGGCATGTACGGAGTCGCCTTCGGCAAGAGCTTATGCCACGCTTGGGGAGCGGGACCGATTTACCTCTTGGGTAAATATTTCCTCGGCGTCGTTCCGACGTCGCCCGGTTATGAAACGTATCGGGTCGCGCCGAATCTCGGCGGCTTGTCCCGAATGAAAGGGACGCTGCCGCTCGGGCGCGGCCGGATTTCCCTCGAGATGGATCTCTCCTCGATCCGAATCGAAAGCACGGCCGGCATGGGAACCCTCGCGATCGCCAGCGCGGAGCCTCCGGCCTGCGACGCGGGCGAGGTGCGCGCGGCCGGCGACGGGCATTACGAGGTAACCATCGAACCGGGAAGAAACTACTGCATCTCCTACCGATCCGCTCTATAATAGGAAAAAAACGCTTACAGAGGGGGCGGGCGGATATAATGGATCGCTGGCGAAGATGGTTCGACCGTTACCGCATTCGTCGGCTTCGGACAAGGTTCCTCGTCGCGATGATCGCGCTCTCCGTGCCTCCCTTAGCCGTGCTTGGCTACGTCTCCTACAACATCGCGAAGGATACGATGATGGAATCGAACGCCCGGACGAACGAGGATCATCTGAGAACGTCCAGCGAGGTCGCGGACTTGCTGTTTCGCAACGTCTCCAACCTGAGCCGGGCGGTCGTGCTCGACGAAGACATCCGCAGCGATCTGATGTACAGCCTCGGCCGAACCGAGCAAGAACGAAGCGTCCTGAGGATGCGATTACAGTCTCAGATGCAGCGGTTGATCAACAGCAACTTTCTCGATTCGAGCTTCGTGGAGTCGATCTGCCTCTATAACTTAAACTACGACGCCTTCTGCCTGGGACGCACGGACGATGCAGGCATCTACGAAGGCGCGGGCAAGCAGGACGCCATTCGGAACGAAGCATGGCATCGCACGGCGACCGAGGCGCAAGGCCGCGTCGTGTTTTTCAGCGATAACGTGCTCGGCGATTCTAGCAAATCGTTTTCCACGGTGAAGCTGTTTCGGGATGCCGCCAGCATCAAGGGAGAGCCCGTGGGGATGCTGGTCATCAATATTTCCAAGGGGATCTTCGGCAAAATCTTCACCGGAACGGAGCAATACGGGGGCCGGTTTCTCGCGCTCGACGTCGATGGGGAGTCGGCGAAAGTCGTCTATCCGATGGAATCCGAGGGGCTTCCGATCGCGGAGGGGGGCGAGCCGGAATCGATCGTCGAACGGTTGCGGGAGGAGGGCTACCTCGTCAGCCAATTCCGGAACGGGACGACCCGGTGGACGTTCCTCCATATCGTCGAAATCAAGGAGCTCCTGAAGCAATCGAATCAGATCGGGACGTTCACCGCGCTGATCGCCGCTTCCATCGCCTTCGTCGCGATCGCGTTCTCCTTCTTTCTGTCCGGCAGCATTACGCGGCCGCTGCTCCGGCTGAAGAAGATGATGTTGGATTGGACGAAGGGAGCGCGGGATTTCCAAGAGACGTTCGCGCAAGACGAGGTCGGCGCCATCGGCGAATCGTTCAAGAAGATGGCCTTGGAAAACGCCGAACTCAGCGAGCAGCTGATTCGCTCCGTGCTCAAGGAACGAGAGGCCGAGCTGCGGGCGCTGCAGGCGCAGATCAAACCCCATTTTCTATATAACACGTTGGACTCGATCTACTGGATGGCGACGCTGCAGAAGAACGAAGATATCGCGCAGATGGCGGTGTCGCTGTCGGAGAGCTTCAAGTTAAGTCTTAACAAAGGCAAAGAGACGATCCCCGTGTTCAAGGAACTGAAGCATGTCGAACATTATTTGACGATCCAAAACATTCGGTTTAATAAACGGTTTACGTACGTTCAAGACGTCGACGAGTCGATTCTCGGCATGGAGATGTTAAAGCTGCTGCTGCAGCCGCTTGTCGAAAACGCGATCTACCACGGGCTGGAGCCGAAGGTCGGGGAAGGTACGATCCGCGTCACCGGCAAGAGGGAGGACGACTTTATCGTCTTCGCGGTGGAGGACGACGGCGTCGGCATTCGGGATATGGCCGCGACCGCCCAAGGGTACGGGTTATCGAACGTGAGGGAACGCTTGGCGTTGTATTACGGGCCGACCAGCGCGCTGCGAATAACGAGCGGCGTCGGCGTCGGGACCCGCGTGGAACTTCGCTTCCAACCCACTCGTTAGGAGGAGATAGGCGTGCTGAAAGCGGTCGTGTTCGACGACGAGCATATCGTGCTGCAGGGGCTTAAGACGATGGTGGATTGGGAAAGCTTCGGCATCGAGCTGGCCGGTACGGCCGAGAACGGGACGTCGGCGCTGCGCTTGTTCCGGGACGTACGTCCGGATCTCCTTCTTACGGACATCCGCATGCCCGGCATGGACGGCTTGCAATTGATCGAAGCCGCGCTCGCGGAGGCGCCTGAGACGTACTGCATCGTGTTCAGCGGCTTTAACGAATTCGATTACGTCAAGCGCGCGATCCAATTGGGCGTCGCGGATTATTTGGAGAAGCCCATCACCGTGCCGTCGATCGAGCGGGCGATCGGCAAGGCGGTAGGCAGAATCAACGAGCAGAAGGAAACGACGTCGTACAAGCGGCGATGGGAGGACGGCAAAAGGGAGTTGTTGGAGAAGTCGACGTCGGATTTACTGCTGCTCGGCGAGGACGAGAAATGGCGGGAGCCCTTCGGTCCTCAAGCGGATCACGTCGTCGGCGTGACCGTCCTCGCCTATTGCGGCGAGTTCCAAGTGCCGGAACAGCCCGAGTATCGTACCGTTTACGTGCGGGTCGGGGAGGAGCGGTTCGCGGTCGTGTTCCACTTTATCGATCCCGGGCACGCGTTCTGGGAACGACTTGCGCAGGAAGACGAGCGGGAGGACATCGCCGTCGGCGCGGGACGGACATACGCGGACCCGGCGCAAGCGGTCTTCAGTTTCTCGGAAGCGAAGCGCGCGCTTCGCTCCGCTTGTTTCCTCGATGCGAGCGGGTTGCTGCGCTTCGAGGAACTGGGGGAGCTCATTACGTCGCCCGAAGGGTTGACCGAGAGAGAGGAAGCCATGATCCTATCGATGCGCGCCGGCAACATCGCGGGCGTGATGGAGCAGGTGGACCGCTTCCTCGCTTGGCTGCAGTCGGAGAAGGTGGGGCCGGATGTGGCCGAACGCGAAATGGTGAAGCTCCTGTACTTCGCCATGGAGGCTTCCAAGGAGGGGGAAGCGGCGGAGGGCGGTGAGCCGTTCCTTCCGCACGTCGAAATCCGCGAGGCGCTTACGAGGGGCAGAGTGCATGAATGGTTTCGCGAACGAATGGAGCGCATCGCGGCTTCCTCGTCGGAGCGGCGGGAAACGACGAAGCATGCGGCGGTGGATCGAGCGATGTCGTTCATCGACAGGAACCTGTCTCGCGATCTGTCGCTCGAAGAGGTCGCGGGGCACGTCGGCATGAACGCTTCGTATTTCAGCGTGTTGTTCAAGGAGGTCATGGGCGAGACGTACATCAAATACGTAACGCGTTCCCGCATGGAGCTGGCGAAGCGGATGCTCGGGCAAGGCCTCAAGGTGAACGAGGTCAGCGAACGAGTCGGCTATCGCGCGTATCGCCACTTCTCGGAGGTGTTCAAGCGATACGCGGGAACGACTCCCGGACAATACAAGGAAGGAGGAGGGGATCCGAAGTGATCCCCTTCCGCGTTCCCCCTCCCAAAAAAAACGTACGCGAATCCATAAAATGCGGCAGTGCCGAAACGAGGGCGAGCCGCTTTATAATGAGCGTACAGGGAACCCGGGCCCTTATGTAAACCTCGTTGGATAACGAAAAGGGGGATATCCTATGCGCAAGGCGAAACGATTCGGCACAGGGCTTATCTGTTTGACCTTGTTCGGCAGCTTGTTGGCGGCATGCGGCGGGGGGGCGGCGACGACCTCGGAGCCGAATGAAAGCGCTGCCGCCGATCCGAACGGAACGACGGCGGAGACGCCTTCCGATAACGCGGCACCCGCCGAGAAAGTCACGATCTCGCTGCTGACGGATAATACGCAGGATGCGGTGGCCGGCGCGAAAGCGTTGATCGAAGCGTTCCAGGCGAAATACCCGAACGTAACGGTGGAACACGAGACGCGTCCGCAAGGCAGCGAAGGCGACAACTTCGTGAAGACGCGCCTGGCGACCGGCGATATGAACGACGTATTTTTCTACAACTCCGGTTCGTTAATGCAAGCGTTGAACCCGGAGCTCAATATGGCGGACCTGACGAACGAGCCGTTCCAAGCGGACGTCGTCGATTCGTTCAAGCCGACCGTCACGTTCAACGGCAAAATTTACGGCGCGCCGGTCGGTTCGACCATGGGCGGCGGCTGGTTTTATAACAAGAAAATTTACGCCGACCTCGGCTTGTCCGTTCCGAAAACCTGGGATGAGCTGATGGCGAACAACGATAAGATCAAAGCGGCCGGCATGACGCCGATTATAGGGTCTTATAAGGAGACCTGGACGTCCCAGCTGATCATGCTTGCGGATTACTACAACGTGCAGGCGCAGGTTCCGACGTTCGCGGACGATTATACCGCCAATAAGGCGAAATACGCGTCGACGCCCGCCGCGCTGCGAAGCTTCGAGAAGCTGGAGGAGACGGTCGGTTATATGAACAAGGATTTCTTGGCGACGACCTACGACGGCGGTCTGAAGATGCTCGCGGAAGGCCAAGGCGCGCATTACCCGATGCTCACGTTCGCCGTACCGGCCATCGTGCAGAACAGCCCGGACAAGATCGACGACATCGGCTTCTTCGCGCAGCCGGGCGATTCCGCGGACCGGAACGGCCTTACGGTATGGATGCCGGGAGCCGCCTATGTATACAAGAACGGCGAGCATATCGAAGAAGCGAAGCGGTTCGCGGCGTTCGTCGCCTCCGTCGAAGGCATCGCGGCGCTCTCCAAGGTATCGAAGCCTTCCGGGCCATACGTCGTCAAAGGCGCGGTCATGCCGGACGACACGCCGCAGGTCATCTTGGATATGCTGCCGTATTTCGAGAACGACCGGACGGCTCCGGCTCTGGAATTTTTATCTCCGATCAAGGGTCCGAACTTGGAGCAAATTACGGTCGAGGTCGGCTCCGGCTTGCGATCTGCCGCGGACGCCGCGGCGATGTACGACAAGGACGTGGAAAAGCAAGCGCAGCAGCTCGGGCTTGAAGGCTGGTAATCGACGGAATCGACGATTCGCGTTCGGCCCTGCCGCGTCGGCGCGGGGCCGAACCTATCCTACAAGCGTTGAGGGGGGAAAAAGATGAACAAGGTCGTCAAGCGGACCTATTCCTATTATTTTTTGATTCCGGCGGCCGTCATCTACCTCGTCATCTTCATTCTGCCTACCGTGATGTCCTTCTTCTTCAGCATGACGAGGTGGACGCTGGCGGAATGGGAGTTCATCGGATTTCAAAACTTCGCGACCTTCTTCCAAGAGCAGTCGCTCAGCATCGGCTTCCGAAACACCTTCGTGTACGCGGTCGTTACGTGCGGCTTGAAAGTGGTCCTCGGCTTGCTGCTCGGGGTGTTCCTCACGAGCGGCCTCAAGACGAAAGGGTATTTGAGATCGGTCGTGTTCTTTCCGACGTTAGTGAGCACGATCGCCGTCGGGATCGCCTTCGGCATGATGATGCACCCGACGCAGGGGTTGTTGAATACAGCGCTTGCCGCCGTCGGCATTCCCGGTCCGGACTGGCTCGGGAACGTTCGGATCGCTCTGCTGTCCGTAGCGCTCGTCGACGTCTGGAAGGGCGTCGGGTTCGCGACGGTCATCTACATCGCCGGCATCATGTCCATCCCGGAGGAGTATTCCGAAGCGCTGCAGATCGACGGAGGCAACGCGTTCGATAAGTTTTGGAACATCATCGTACCGCTCAGCCGGCCGGCGACGAACGCCGTTATCATCCTCGCGTTCATCGGGGGCCTTCGCTCCTTCGACCTGATCTGGACGATGACGAAGGGCGGTCCGGGCTTCGCGACGGATTTGATCGCCTCTATTATTTATAAGCAGTATCAAGCCGGGTTTTACGGTCTGTCCACCGCGGGCAACGTGATCTTATTCCTGTTCGTCACGCTGCTGGTCTACCCGCTGACGATGTACTTGAACCGGAAAGAGGTGGATCTATGAGCCGGAAACTGCGAACGTTCGGAATCGAGGCGGTCGCGGTGCTGCTTTCCGTCGCGATCTTTTGGGTGCCGCTCTATTTCGTCTTCGTGAACGCCTTGAAGGATAGCAAGGAAGCGTCCGAGCTGACGATCGACTGGCCTTCTTCCATTCACTTGTGGAGCAATGTGAAAGAAGTCGTTACGGCCCGCGATTTCATGCTGGTGCGGGCTTTCTACAACAGTGCGGCATTAACGGTCTTATCGATCGTCGTCCTGGTGTTCGTTTGCGCGATGGCGGCTTTCGTCATGCAGCGCAGGCAGGACCGGTTTACGCCGTGGATCACGTTCTTCGTGCTCGCGGGCCTCATTATCCCGCCGTCGATCGTACCGACGATTTGGGTGCTCGACGGCATCGGCTTGTTCAAGACGATGACCGGGATCGTCTCGGTCGAGGTGGCGCTGGGCATCTCGTTCGCGACGCTGCTGTACCGGAACTTCATGGCGAGCATTCCGCGGGAGATCGACGAGGCCGCGATCATGGACGGCTGCGGCGGCTTTCGATTGTTTTTCGGCATGATTTTGCCGCTGCTGCAGCCCGTGACGGCCACGATCGTCGTGACGTCGTCCGTTACGATTTTCAACGATTTCACCAATCCGCTGTACTTCTTCCCGGGCTCGAAAAACGCGACGGTTCAATTGACTTTATATAACTTCATGAGCCAGTTCGTTTCTCAATATAACCTGTTATTTATGAACATCTTGCTCATTACGATTCCGCCGCTCCTGTTGTTCATTTTCTTTAATAAGAAAATCGTCGCCGGCATGACGGCCGGCTCCGTGAAAGGATGAACGGAAAGGACCTCCGGGCGGCTAAAGCCCGGAGGTCCCTTTTTTTACTCGTAGTCCTCGACGCGCCACTCGTCCTTCCAGTCGAGATACGCCATCTTCCCGTCGAACCGGAACGGCAGCCAGACGTAATCCGCCTTCGTCGTATCGACCGGCTGGAAGTGATCGACCGTCGGATCGAGTCCTCGGTTCGGATTGAAGATGCGATCGAACGCATCCGCCGCTTCTTCGTACGTCCTCGGGTTGCCCGGCGTATGTTCGGTCACCCAGCGGTCCGCCAACGCGATATACAGATCCTTCTTGTGCGGATGCTTGAATACGGAACAGATCTGGGAACCGAAGGACGTTCTGGAGTCGTCGCCGACATGCGGATCGCCCAGCACCTCGAACGGACCGTGATACAGCTTGGAGCAAGCGACCTCGGACGGATTCGGGAAGTACCCGGTCGTGCCGGAGGTCACGAGATAATGCAAGCCGTCGCGGAAGAAATGCGCCGGCGCCTCCCGCACGTACGGCGGATGCGGCTGCGGGAAATGGGTGGAATAATATCCGGTGACATCCGTATAGTCGTCGGTTAAGTCCGCGCAAATCATCTCGCTGTGCACGCGTTCGAAGTAATAATACGCTTTGCCGTCGCTCGGATTGACGACCAAGTCGAAATCGCCGGCGCTCATGCCGAGCGGCTTGAGGCCGTCCCTTACCATCGTGTAAGGGCCTAGGATGTCGTCGGCGACCAGTACGGTCGACTTCTGAGAGGCGTCCGGCTGCATGATCTTCAGCCAGCAGACGTACTTTTTCGTAAATCGGTTATAAATGATGTGCGGGCGATCCACGAGCTTCGACGGATGCAGGGAGGATGCCGGATCGTCCGGCTCGGGCGGAATGATCAGCCCTCGATCCTCCCAGTTGTACAAATCCTTCGACGCGTAGCAGCGGACGCCCCAGTGCCAGACGCCGCTGCCGGGCGCGGATTTTTCCTTGTTTTCGCCGTACCAATAGAAGGTGCCGTCGACATGAAGAATGGAGCCGCCGTGCG
The DNA here is from genome assembly GCF_005765165.1 of Paenibacillus antri. Taxonomy (NCBI): domain Bacteria; kingdom Bacillati; phylum Bacillota; class Bacilli; order Caryophanales; family Paenibacillaceae; genus Paenibacillus; species Paenibacillus antri. The sequence continues at coordinate 51,101 of NZ_VCIW01000029.1, forward strand.
CATGAATTCGTTTGCCCTCCGTATCCAACCACGTTTGTCCCGGTCGAATGCTGCGATAAGTCATCGTTCCGTCCCCCTCGTATGATCCGTTATGCCGTACTGCCGTTATGCAAAATCATCATAATACGGCGCCGGGCGGCTGTATATTTCACATTGTTTGGTTTTCTTTTCTTCTGTTTGGAAGGTGAGCGTTCTTGTTTCGATCCTCGGCGCGTGCTATTTTGAGGAGAAACGCGGTATTACCCGCAGCGAGGAGGTGGCGTCGAATGACGATCCAGCAGCTGAAATACGCGATCGCCATCGTGAAGCACGGCTCCATGAACGAGGCTGCCAGGCGGCTGTTCGTTTCTCAGCCGAGCTTATCGAATGCGATCAAGGAGTTGGAGGACGAGCTCGGCTTCGCGATTTTCGAGCGGTCCAACAAGGGGATCCGGCTGTCCGGCGACGGCGCGGAGTTTCTGCGATACGCTCGGCAGGTGGTCGAGCAGGCGGAGCTGCTGGAGAGCCGGTATTTGAATAAGAAACCGTCTCCCCAGCACTTCTCGGTTTCGACGCAGCATTACGCGTTCGCGGTGAACGCGTTCGTCAGTCTCGTGCAGGAGCACGGACAGGAGGAGTACGAGCTCTCGCTTCGGGAGACGAAGACGTACGACATTATCGAAGACGTGAAGAGCTTCCGGAGCGAGCTCGGCATCTTGTATTTGAACGAGTTTAACGAGAAGGTCATCGAGAAGCTGCTGAGGGCCGCGAATTTGCAGTTCCACACGCTGTTCGTCGCGAGGCCGCACATCTTCATCAGCGTTCATAATCCGTTGGCCAAGCAGTCGATCGTCACGATCGACCAGTTAAGCCGATACCCGTATTTGTTTTTCGAGCAGGGAGAATACAACTCCTTCCATTTCTCGGAAGAGATTCTCAGCACGATGACCCATCCGAAGAGCATTCGCGTCAGCGACCGGGCGACGCTCTTCAACTTGTTGATCGGCCTGAACGGATACACCATCTCGACCGGCGTGCTGAGCGCCGATCTGAACGGCAACGAGATTATCCCCGTTCCGCTGGATTGCGAAGAGACGATCCGCGTCGGGTGGATCGCGCACCGGAACTCGTCGTTATCGACGCTCGGAGCGGCGTACGTCGAGTGTTTGAAGCGGGCGATCGCTCAATAAACTCACCGTTATAGCTTTAGGCTATAGCTAGGAATAGCATTTAGCAGTTACCCGATCGCGGATCGGTCATGATACGTTGTTGGTAACAACCAGCAGAGGAGTTTGGGAATCATGGCGAAGAGCGGCGCGTTAGGGTATCCGCGGATCGGCGCGGGCCGAGAGTGGAAGAAGGCGTTGGAGGCGTATTGGGCGGGGAAGCTGGAGGAGCCGGAATTTCACGCCCGGCTGCGGGAGATCCGGCTCGACCGGCTGCGGAAGCAGCGGCGGAAGGGCATCGATTTCATTGCGGTGAACGATTTCAGTTATTACGATCATGTGCTCGATACGGCCGCGATGTTCGGTCTCGTGCCGAGCCGCTTCCCGTACGAGGGCGGCGTCGTCCCGCTGTCGGCGTACTACGGCATGGCTCGGGGCACGGAAGACGCGGCGGCTTGCGAGATGACGAAGTGGTTTAATACCAACTACCACTACATCGTCCCCGAGCTGGACGGAGCGTCGCCGGCGCTGACGGAGAATAAGCCCCTTCTAGCGTACCGGGAAGCGAAGGAGTCGCTCGGCATCGAAGGCCGGCCCGTGCTCCTTGGTCCGCTCACCTTCCTGAAGCTGTCGAAGGGATACGCCCCCGAGGAGCTCGACCGGTGGCTCGACCGCCTTGTCCCGCTGTACGTGCAAGTGCTGCGGGAGTTGGAAGCGGAAGGCGTCGAATGGGTTCAGATCGACGAGCCGATCGTCGTCGCCGCGTTGGACGAAGCCGATACCGAGCGGTTGAAGTCGATCTATGCGACGTTCGCCGCTTCGGCCCCGAAGCTGAACGTCATGCTGCAGACGTATTTCGAGTCGGTCGAGCGGTACGCCGATATCGTCGCGCTTCCGGTGCAGGGCATCGGACTCGACTTCGTGCACGGACGCTCCGGCAATCTGGCGGCGATGCGGGCGCACGGGTTTCCGGCGGACAAGACGTTGGGCGCGGGCGTCATCGACGGCCGAGGCATTTGGAAGACGCCGCTTCGCGACCGGCTCGCGCTGCTGGATACGCTCGCCGACTTCGCGCCTCATGAACGGTTGGTGGTACAGACGTCCTGCAGCTTGCTGCATGTTCCGATCTCGGTCGAAGGGGAGACGCGCCTCCCCGCGGAGCTTCGGGACGCGCTGGCGTTCGCGGACGAGAAGCTGGACGAGCTCGCGCGCATAACGAAGGCGTTCTCCGGTCGGAGTCCGCAGGCGGAAGCGGGGCTGAGCGATTACGACCGCGCTTCCTCGGCGCTGGCGCTGTCCGGCGCGCGCCGCCGAACGGACGTGCGGCGGGCGGTGGCCGCGATTCGCGAAACCGAGGCGCGCCGGAGCCGGCCGTTCCCGGAACGTTACGCCGCGCAGCAAGCGAGGTGGCGACTGCCTCTGCTTCCTACGACGACGATCGGCAGCTTCCCGCAATCCGCGGACGTCCGGCAGGCTCGGAGCCGATTTCGGAGCGGCGCGTGGAGCCGGGAACGGTACGAACGTTTCATTCGGGAGCAGATCGAGCGCTGGGTCAAGCTGCAGGAGGACATCGGGTTGGACGTGCTCGTACACGGCGAATTCGAACGCACCGACATGGTCGAGTTTTTCGGCGAGAAGCTCGAGGGATTCGCGTTTACGCAGAACGGTTGGGTGCAGTCCTACGGGTCGCGCTGCGTCAAGCCTCCGATCATCTACGGGGACGTGGCGTTCCGGCAGGCGATGACGGTCGAAGAGACGACGTATGCCCAGTCGTTGACCGCACGCCCCGTGAAGGGGATGCTGACGGGGCCGATTACGATATTGAATTGGTCGTTCGTTCGCGACGATCTCGAGCGCAGGGAGGTCGCCTACCAACTGGCCTACGCGCTTCGGCAGGAGGTCGAGGCGCTCGAGCGGGCCGGGATCGGCATGATCCAAGTCGACGAGCCTGCGATCCGGGAGGGGCTTCCGCTCAAAGCGAAGGACCGATCCGCCTACGCCGATTGGGCGGTCGAGGCGTTCCGCATAGTTACCTGCACCGTGAAGGACGAGACGCAAATCCACACGCATATGTGCTACTGCGAATTCCATCACATGATCGACGCGATCGAGGCGATGGACGCGGACGTCATCTCGATCGAGACGTCGCGAAGCCATGGGGAGTTGATTCAAAGCTTCGAGACGAACACGTACGCGAAGGGGATCGGTCTAGGCGTATACGATATTCACAGCCCTCGCGTCCCGGCGGTCCGGGAGATGACGGATCTGATCGACCGCGCGCTGCGCGCGCTGGACCCCAAGCTGTTCTGGATCAACCCCGACTGCGGGTTGAAGACGAGAGGCCTCGAGGAGACGATGGAGTCGCTGCGCCATATGATCGAAGCGGCGCGGATCGCCAGAGCGAAGTATGCGTCCGCGACCGCCTGGGGCGTCTGATCCGCAATCCAAAAAGAAGAGACAAGGAATCCAAAGAAAACGTCGTATACACAAGTTCCGCCCCCTCTTTATAATGAAGACACCACAAGATCTTTAGCGAAAAGGGGAGTCTCCATGCCGATCAATGAGACACTAGTAACGGAAGCGGAACGTCTGACGCCGAAGCTTCGGGAAGCCGAGATCGCGCCTCGCGCTCTGGTCGACGCCGTCCCCGATCCGGACGCGTTCCAAGGCTGGCGCATGGAGCCGGCGGGCGACTACGAAGGCCTCTCCGGACGCGCGTTCGGGAAGGGCGAGAGCTTCGTCTTGGACTTCGGCGACCACCAGGTCGGCTACGTCTCGTTCGCCGCGGAAGCGGTCGGCAGCCCGCCGGACGCGCCGCTGAAGCTGAAGCTCGTCTTCGGCGAGATGCCGTGCGAGATCGGAGAGAATTTCGCCGAATACGACGGATGGCTGAGCAGCTCCTGGCTGCAGGAGGAGACGATGTACCTCGACGTCCTGCCGGCCGCCGTGACGCTGCCGAGAAGGTATTGCTTCCGATATATGAAAGTCACGGTCGTCGACGCTTCGCCGAAATACCGGGCGCGGTTCGCGGACTTCCGATGCGCGGCGGTCACGTCGGCCGACGTCTCGAACGTGCCGCCGCTTCCGGACGGCGTGCCGGACGATCTGGCCGCGATGGACAGGATCGCGGTCAAGACGTTGCAGGATTGCATGCAGACGGTGTACGAGGACGGTCCGAAGCGGGACCGCCGGCTGTGGATCGGCGACCTGCGGCTGCAGGCGCAGGCGAACTACGTCACTTTCCGAGATCGGGACGTGGTGAAGCGGTGCTTGTACTTATTCGGCGGCATGCCGCTCGAGAGCGGGGCGGTCGGCGCCTGCGTCTTCGAGAAGCCGCATCCGCATGTCGACGATACGCGGCTGTACGACTACTCCCTGTTTTTCGTCGCGACGCTGCACGATTATTACGAGGCGACCGGCGACCGCGAAGCGCTGGCGGCGCTGTGGCCGATCGCCTTGCGGCAGCTGAAGCTTGGCGCGGAACGGCTGGACGAGCGCGGCGTCGTGACGGACGACCCGTCCTGGTGGTGCTTCATCGACTGGCAGGGCGATCTGAATAAGCAGGCATCCGCGCAGGCGGTGCTGATTTATTGCTTGAAGCGGGGGCTCGCGCTCGCGGAAGCGGCCGGCGACGGCGAAGCGGCCGCTTGGATCTCGGAGACGACGCATCTTGCGTCGGAGGCGGCGATGTCCCGCCTCTGGGATGCCGAACAGGGCGTCTTCGTCAGCGGTGCGGACGCGCAAGTGTCGTGGGCGTCGCAGGTATGGATGACGCTGGGCGGGGTGCTTGCGCCTGCGGAAGCGTCGGCGTTGTTCGACCGCTTGTTCGCGAACCCGCCCGAAGTCGGCATGAACACGCCGTACATGTACCACCATTACATCGAAGCGTTGTTCGAATGCGGCAAGTCGGACAAGGCTTGGGCGGAGATGCGGGCGTATTGGGGCGAGATGATGCGGGACGGGGCGGACACGTTCTGGGAGCTGTATAACCCGAACGACAAGAAATTTTCCCCGTACGGCAGCAATCTGATCAACAGCTACTGCCACGCCTGGAGCTGCACGCCGACGTATTTCATCCGCAAGTACTGGAACCGAACGAAATAAAGGAAGTTCCGGCCCAAAACCCGACGCGGGGTTGGGTCTTTTTCCGCTTCTATAGATTCGATAAGGAAAGGGCGTATTCGCAGCATGCAACTCGCGTTCCGATGGCTGAAGTCTTTGCGCATCTTCCCGAAGCTCGTCCTCGCCTTCCTGCTCGCGTTAGGGCCGATCTATTACATCGGCTTGACGATGAACCGTTCGGGAGCGGAGCATGTGCGGGCGGAAATCGGGAATTCGCTCATGTCCCGCGTAAATTTATATACCGAAATTTTGGACGTCGACTTCGACCGCACGATCCGCCTCATGCAAGAGTTCGTCAACGACGTCGACCTGCTCGAGCTGAGCGTCGCGCACGAGGTCATGACGGACATCGAGCGGACGGAGGCGGTGCTGCGCGTGAAGCATCGGATCGACCTGCTTCGCCAATCGAGCGTCTTCGTCCGGAGCGCTTTCGCGATGATTCCGTCGCTCGACCGGACGATCTCCTCCGAAGTGACGGCCATTACCGAGCTGGAGCGGGATCAGCTCGAGGCGCTGCTCCAAATCAAGAACCTATACGAATCTCCGTTCCTCGAATGGAACGGCCGCCTCTTCATCAGCGTGCCGTATCCGGATGCGGGCACGGCGAAGACGCCGCTGTTCGTCGTCGCGGTCGAGGTGTCCAAGGCCGAGCTGACGAAAGCGCTCGAGCGGTTTACGAGCGAGGGCGGCGGCGCCGTGCTGACGGGCCGGCGCATCCCGTGGACGGTCGACGGCGGGCTCGAGGCGGATCGGGCGCAGGCGCTCCGGAAGGAGCTGGAGCGGCTCGGCGTCTCCGCCTCCGGCGAGGCGCGGACCGTTACGGTCGGCGGCGTCTCTTACTTGCTTTCCCAGCAAGCGTCCGACCGGCTGGACGTCACGATGAGCATGTTCGTGCCGTCGGAGCAGATCGAAGCGCCGCTTCGCGATTCCCAGCGCTGGCTCATCGTGTTGTCGGCGGCGTCCGTCGCGTTGGTGATCACCTTTTCCTACAGCATCTATCGTATGATCCATCGCCCCTTGAAGTCGTTCATGCAAGCGTTCCGCAGGCTCGAGCAGGGCAACTTCAACGTCGAGCTGCGCTATTCGTTCCAGGACGAGTTCGGCTATCTCTACGATCAATTCAACGCGACCGTACGGCAGCTGAACGTCCTCGTCCACGAAGTGTACGAGCAGCAGTACCGCGCCCGGCTGTCCGAGCTGCGCCATCTGCAGTCTCAGATCAATCCGCACTTCTTGTACAATACATACTTCTTGTTGTATCGGATGGCGCAGCGCAAAGACTTCGATAACGTCGTGCCGCTGACGAAGCATCTCGGCGAATATTTCCAATACATTACCCGCGACGGCATGGACGAGGTGCCGTACGAGGCGGAGGCCGCGCACGCCAAGACTTATATGGATATCCAGTCGATTCGGTTCGAGGATCGCATCCAAGCCGCGTTCGAGCCGTTGCCCGAGGGGGCGGGCGCCGTCCTCGTGCCGAGACTCGTGCTGCAGCCGATCATCGAGAACGCGTACAAGCATGCCCTCGAGAAAAAGGAAAGCGACGCCCGACTCGTCGTCGTCACGGAGTTGATCGACGACGTCTTGCGCGTCAAGGTGATAGACAACGGCGATCGGATGACGCCGGAGCTCGCCGAGGAGCTGCAAGCGATGCTGGATCGATCGGACGACGCGATCGAGACGACGGGACTCGTTAACGTGCACCGCCGGCTTCGGATCAAATACGGCGAGAACGCGGGGCTCCGGCTCCGTCCCGCCGAACCGCAAGGATTAAGCGTGGAAATGAGAATCCCCTGGGAGGAGAACGCCGGATGATCAAGCTGCTGATCGTAGACGACGAGCCGTACACGGTCGACGGGCTATACGATATGCTATCCGAGATCGAGGAATTTCCTTTAGAGCTCTACACCGCTACTTCCGCGAAGGACGCGATCGGGCGGCTGACTCGGACGCGGATGGATATCGTCATCAGCGATATTCAGATGCCGGGCATGGACGGCCTCGAGCTGCAGCGGTGGATCGCGAGCCGTTGGCCGCGGTGCAAGGTGATCTTCCTGACGGGCTACGGCCATATTCAATACGCGCAGCAGGCCATACGGGGCGGCGGGGTCGACTATATCCTGAAGACGGAGGGCGACGAGGCGATCGTGCGCAGCGTCCGCGCCGCCATCGAAGCGATCCGCGAGGAAGCGGAGAACGACCGATTCCTGCTGCGCGCGAAGACGCAGCTGCAGCATGCGCTGCCGGTGCTGCGGAAGGAATGGTTTTACGAGCTGACGGACCCGAAGACGGGCGCGCATGCGCCGAGTCCCGCGAAGCTCGAGCAATTGAGAAGCGACCTGTCGGCGGAGGAGCCGGCCTTGCTCGTCGGCGGACGCGTCGACCGTTGGAGGGAAGACGACGGCTTCGCGGAGCAAGCGTTGTTGATGTACGCGATCCAGAACATTTCGGAGGAATACCTGTCGCAGGTGCGCTTGCTGCCGATTCTGCTCGAGGGGGGCGAATTCGCGTGGCTCATCCAACCGAGACCGGAAACCGACGCCGCGGAAGCCGACGCCATGGAGCCGGCCGTTCCGGACAAGGACGTCTGGGAGGACACGCTTCGCTATGCGCTGGCGACGATGGAGAGCGTGCAGGCCGCTTGCCGCGACGTCCTCAAGCTGCCGGTCTCGTTGGTGTGCGCCGGGTCGCCGGAGCCATGGAGCCGCATGGCTGCGGCGTACGGCCGAATGAAGCGGACGATGATCCTAGGTCTCGGAAGCGGGGAAGAGATGCTCATTTCCTCCTGCGCCGAAGAGGAAAGCTCCGGCGGCTCCGACCGGTATCGCCGAAGCGTCGCGGAGCTGGAGCGATGTCTCGAGGCGAACGACGAGGCAGAGTTTCGCCGCGTCGCGGAAGACGTATTCCGCGGCTTGCCGAACCGCTTCGGCCTGTACGCCCAGGCGTACTTCAGCGTCGCCGTCCTGCTGCTCGAGCAGCAGAACAAGCTGGAGGCGCACCTGGACGAGCCGTCGACGTCGGCGTCCGTCCAAGAGCTGCAAAGCTTACTGGACCTATCGGCGCACCGGTCGAAGGAAGAGGCGCTCCGCGCGCTGCTGTCGACCGCGGAGAAGCTGTTCGCCCGCCGCAAGTCGATGCAGGACGAGCGCACGCATCGCGTGATCGGGAAGCTCAACCACTATATCCGAGACCACCTGTCGGAGGACCTGTCGCTCGATACGCTCGCGGATCTCGTCTTCATGAACGCGTCGTATTTATCTAATCTGTATAAACAATACACAGGGAAAAACATCTCGGATACGATTACCGAGCAACGGATCGAGAAGGCGAAGGAGCTGCTGCTGCACACGCCTTATAAAATTCACGAAGTGGCGGAGCGGATGGGCTTCGGCACGGCGGCGTATTTCACGAGATACTTCAAGCGGCATGTGGGCGTCACGCCGCAGGAGTTCCGCGGCTGACGGGAGCCGCCCGCCCGGGAGGCCCTTTGCTTCTTGCCCCTTGCCGCACATGCACAAACGGAAGATAAGGAACCTAAAGACTTGGAAATATACGCGGAATCCCCCCGGTTTTATACTGAAAGCGTAACCAGAAATCGCCTCAGACACGTCGATTAAGGGAGGATTCAGAGACATGAAAAACAATTATCGTTGGACGGCGGCGCTTGCCGCGCTGCTGTGCTTCAGCCTCGTTGCGACCGCATGCGGCACCGGGGGCGGCTCCAAGGAAGAGACGGCGTCCGGGACGGGCGACGAGCAGCCCGCCGCCGCCGAAGGGAGCGGGGACGCGGCGAATGCGCCCGCCGCGCCGGCGGCCGACGCGGACCCGTATTTCGGGAAATACGATCCGCCGATCGAAATTTCGACGGTGCGCATTATCGGCGAGCTCAAGTTTAAGGACGGCGAGGATATCGACAACAACCAATGGACGCGTACGCTGTCCGAGCGGCTCGGCATCAAGGTCAACAACCAGTGGGTCGTGAAGAACGAGCAGGGCGCGGAGAAGATGAACGTAACGATCGCTTCGGGCGATCTGCCGGATTTCTTCCAAGTGAACGCGACGCAGCTGAACCAGCTCGTGGAAGCCGGCCAAGTGATGGACATTACGGACGTCTACGAGAAGCACGCCACCCCGCTCGTGAAGGGCTTCATGAACGACGCGACGAACGCGCTCGCCTCCGCCGCGTTCGACGGCAGGCTGATGGCGTTCCCGAGCCCGGGCTCCACGCTGGACGCGTCGCCGATCCTATGGATCCGCAAGGATTGGTTGGATCGGCTCGGCCTCCCCGAGCCGAAGTCGATGAACGACGTGCTGGCTATCGCCGAAGCGTTCGCGGCGAAGGATCCCGACGGCAACGGCCAGAACGACACGTACGGCCTGGCGCTTATGAAAAACCTGTACGGAGCCTACGGCGCGCTCGAAGGCTTCATGAACGGTTATAACGCCTACCCGCAAACGTGGGTGAAGGCGGCCGACGGCACGCTCGCGTTCGGCAGCGTGCAGCCGGAGATGAAGACGGCGCTCGCCGCGCTGCAGACGATGTTCAAGAACGGGCTCATCGACCGCGAGTTCGGCGTCAAGGACGAAGCGAAAGCCGGGGAACTGGCCGCCTCCGGCAAGGTCGGCATGACGTACGGCGCGATGTGGATTTCGCTCGACATGCTGAAGAACAGCAAAGCGAACGACCCGAACGCCGATTGGCAGGCGTATCCGCTCGTGAACGAAAGCGGCGCCTTGGCGAACGCGCAAATTCCGTCGCTCGCGGTAGGCTCCTATTACGTCGTTCGCAAGGATGCCGAGCATCCGGAAGCGCTCATCAAAATGCTGAACCTGTTCGGCGAGCTGCAGTTCGGTCCGGATACGCCGGCGGACGTCTGGCAGGCGCACTCGAAGGTCGACGGCATCGAAGTATGGCCGTATTATCCGTTCCTCGTCGGGCAGCCGAACAAAAACCTCGGCATCCACAAGCGCGTCGTCGAGGCGCTCGACAAGAAGGATCCGACCGGGCTGAACGCGGAAGAGACGGATGCGTACAACAACAGCTTGGCGGTCGAAGAAGGCCGAGGCGACCCGAACGCATGGGGCTACGACAAGGTGTTCGGCCGCAAGGGCTCTTACGAAGTGATTAAGCGTTACGTCGAAAACGACCTGCTCAAGCCGGGCGAGTTCTACGGCGTGAACACGCCGACGATGGCGGAGCGCGGCGAGACGCTGAAGAAAATGGAGATCGAGACGTTCACGAAGATCATTCTCGGCGACTCCATCGATACGTTCGATAAATTCGTCGAGGATTGGAAGAAGCTCGGCGGCGATCGGATGACGCAAGAAGTCAACGAGTGGTATACATCCAGATAACTTCTTAATAAGGAAAAGACAGAGTGCCGGGGTCCTTCCTCGGCATTCTGCGTTTTCCGGGGAGGAGGAATTCCATGACGAAGAAAATTCAATGGCCGCTGCACCTCATGATTTTGCCCGCGCTGCTCTTGATCCTCGTGTACAGTTACGGTCCGATGTTCGGGATCGTCATCGCGTTCCAGAAATTCATTCCCGCGCGCGGCTTGGGAGGTTCCGCGTGGGTCGGTTGGGACAACTTCCAATACGTCATGGCGATGCCGGATTCGCTTCGCGTGCTTCGGAACACCGTCTTTATCGCCGTCATGAAGATGGCCGCGAATCTCGTCGTGCCGATTACGATCGCGCTGCTCTTGAACGAAGTCCGCAAAGAAGCGTTCAAGCGCAGTTTTCAAACCTTGGTGTACTTGCCTCACTTCTTGTCTTGGATTTTGCTCGGCGGCATTCTGATCGACGTCCTGTCCCCGTCCGTCGGCATCGTTAATCAGTTCCTGGGGACGTTCGGCGTCGAGCCGATCTACTTCCTCGGCGATCGGTCCTGGTTTCCGTTCGTGCTGGTCGGGACCGATACGTGGAAGGAGTTCGGGTACAACACGATCGTCTATTTGGCCGCCATTACGGGCATTAACCCGGCGTTGTACGAAGCGGCCATCGTCGACGGCGCGAACCGGTGGAAGCAGACGCTGCATATCACGCTGCCGGGCATGGCGCCGATCATCGTCCTGTTGTCCGTACTGAGCCTCGGCAACGTGCTCAACGCCGGCTTCGATCAAGTGTTTAATCTGTACAGCCCTCAGGTGTACGAGACGGGCGACATTATCGACACGTTCGTCTATCGGCTCGGGTTGGTCGACGCGCAATATTCCGTCGCGACGGCGGTCGGACTGTTCAAGTCCGTCGTGTCGCTGGCGTTCATTCTGATTTCTTATTTGCTCGCGTACCGGCTGGCGAACTATAGAATTTTCTAGAGAAAGGAGCGGATCGGCGTGGTGGAACCATACTCGTTCGGTCGAAGGTTGTTCGTCGGCTTTAACTACGCGTTCCTTACGGCATTATCGTTCCTGTGCCTATTTCCGATCGTTCACGTGCTGGCCGTCTCCTTCAGCTCCAATGCGGCGGCCGCCGGCGGCTTCGTCAAGCTGTGGCCGGTCGGGTTTACGACGGCCTCGTACGAATACGTCCTGATGCAGGGCGAATTTCTCGATGCGCTGCTGGTGACGCTGCAGCGGGTCGGCATCGGCGTAACCGTCAATATGTTTCTTACGATCTTAGTAGCGTACCCGCTGTCGAAAGAGGCGAGCGCGTTCAAGTCGAGAACCGCGTACGCTTGGATATTCGTCGTTACGATCTTGTTTAACGGCGGCCTGATTCCGGTTTATATGACCGTAAAATATACGGGACTGTTGGATTCGATCTGGGCGTTGGTGCTCCCGGGAGCCGTGCCCGTATTCAATGTGATCCTGCTGCTCAACTTCTTCCGGAACTTGCCGAGGGAGATGGAAGAGGCGGCGTTCATGGACGGCGCAGGTCAATGGACGACGATGTGGCGCATCTTCGTGCCGCTGTCGCTCCCGGCGCTTGCGACGATTACGTTGTTCGCGACCGTCAATCATTGGAATTCCTGGTTCGACGGGCTGATCTTCATGAATCGGCCGGAGCATTATCCGCTGCAAAGCTATTTGCAGACCGTCGTCGTGCAGCAGGATTTATCGGACATCGCCTCGCAGGATCTCGATTTGCTCGCCGAGATCAACGACCGGACGTTCAAGGCGGCTCAGATTTTCCTAGGGGCGCTTCCGATCCTGCTGGTATATCCGTTCTTGCAGCGTTATTTCGTGAAGGGCATCGTGCTCGGCAGCGTGAAGGAATAACTTACGTATTCGTGCATCTTCTGCCCGAGCTGTCGCATCATCCCGAGCAGCGCTTTAAGCTTCAAGAAGCAGCGAGAGCGTTCCTCGCGGGGCCGATTTCACTGTCCAGCCCGGCTCCCTCGTTTACGACCGAGTCTTACGGCGATGCGATAGAGCTTCGGTCCGGAATCTGCTCGTTGCTAGCGCCGATGAAGCCGGCGACGATCGAGGAGACGTACGTTCTCCGCGAGCGAAGCGCGGAATAACGGAGCGGGAAAGCATGGTTTTAAGCAATGCTCCCGGTGACGTGCGTTTTCTGGCTTCCGGGAAGAGGGGAAGTAAGGTAGAACGCTAGTTCATTTAGGGAGCCGTGGAGTACGTATATCGATGATTTTGTTTTACAGTTAAATCTGCGAAAAGGAAATGTAAATGGAATATTGTAAGCATTTCTTGTTCGTTGTACATGGTACTCTCCATCAAGTAGCCCAAAAATGGATATCGCCGCCCAGGTCGGCTACAATCATTCCATCTCGTTCATTCGGATGTTCAAGAAGTATTCCGGCATGACGCCCGGCGACTTCCGCCGGCGGCGCGTAGCGTTCTCCCGGCCTCTTCGAGCGTCCCCGCACAAAGTCTAGGTCTCCCCTGTGCCGCAGCCGATTCACGAATCGCCCGTTTCCTGTTACAATGAAGCGGCACGACTCAGTGGAAGTCTCGGAATGGGGAATATCGATCGGATGGATAGCATAGCGGAGTTTTTAAAACAGTTCGGCGCGTTAGGGTTGTTCGTACATTCGATGATCGACGCGATCTTCTTTCCGATTCCGGCGTTCTTCACGCAGGTTTCGTTAAGCATGATCGATCCGCAGGCAGCGCTTCAATTGGCCACGGTCGGGTTCATCGGTTGCTTGCTGGGAACGCCGGTCGGTTACGGCATCGGCAGGCTGTCGGGCAAGGTGCTGCTTCATAAATTTCTGAAGAAGAAGTGGGTCGACTCGGCGACCGCCATGTTCGGCAAGAACGGAGAAGCCGCCGTCATGATCGGCGCGTTCACGCCCATCCCCTTTAAGGTATTTACGATATTGTCCGGGGGCTTGAATTTCCCGTTGTGGAAGCTGATGGTCTACGCCGCGATCGGGCGGGCCGCGAAGTTTTACATCGTCGGCAGCCTGTTTTATATGTACGGTCGGGCGGCCGAAGGCATGGTGAAGCAGGTGTCTATGTACGTCTTCCTCATCGCCGTGCCGGTGCTGCTGATAGGGTTGTTCGTCAAGCGAAAGCTGGCGAACCGCGCGAAAGCGAAAGGAGCGGCAGGCGGGAAGGCGACGGTGGCGGCTCAGGCTTCGCATAGCGAAGAGGCATAATCGAGCGGTTGATCAGGCCGATGCGGCGACGCATCGGCCTGAATTCATTTTCGCCGGGAACGATGGATTAAATTGGCGGCCGGGCGTTAATCCTGAAGAGGATACCGACCGTGGAGGAGAAGTCTTTGGTTCCTAGGCATCAGACCGAGGTGATCGTCGTCGGCGCCGGTTTAGCCGGGTTAACCGCCGCATTGGAATTGATGTCGCATCAGGTTTCCTTCGTCTTGTTAGAGGCGCGCGACCGGGTCGGCGGGCGAGTGTACAGCCGAGCGGAGGACGGCGTCGTCGTCGATTACGGCGCCCAATGGGTGTCGTCCAAGCAGCCTCGGATGACGGAGCTGCTGCGTCGGTTCGGGCTGACGACGACGCCGACGCACACGGAGGGGCGCGTGTTCTATGAGCTGCTCGGCCGCCGGCGCGCGTCGGCGTCCGGAACGCCGCCGTTGCCCGCGCCTTCCCTCTTGGACGTGCTTCGATTGCGGAAGCGGCTGCGCGATCTGGAGCGGCGAATCGACTTGCAGGCGCCATGGAAGTCGAAGGAGGCCGAACAATGGGACGCCGTCACGCTTCGATCGTGGCTGGATCGGACGATGTTTTCCAAGTACGGGAAGGCGCTCTACGAGGTCATTGCGGAGGAAGCGCTGTGCGGGGAGCTAGGCGAATTTTCGCTGCTGGACGCGGTTTGGTCGTCGGCGTCGTGCGGCGGACACGACGAGATTCTTACGGCGGAACAGCGCTGGATCGCGGAAGGCGCACAGGCGCTGCCGGAGCGGATGGCGGCGGCGCTCGGCGATTCGGTACGGCTGAACGCCCCGGTACGCGCCGTCGAGTGGACGGAGCACTCGGTGACGGTGCGGACGGATCGCGAAGCTTGGGAGGGGAAGCGGGCGATTCTCGCGATGCCTCCGACGTTCGCGGGTCGCATTCTGTATGATCCCGCGCTGCCGTATTTGCGGGATCAGCTGACGCAGCGGGCGGGACAAGGCGCCGTCATGAAGTTTATCGTCGCATTCGAGAAGGCGTTCTGGCGGGACGCGGGGTTGAGCGGCGAGGCCTATATGGACCAAGGTCCGATCCGGCTCACGATGGACAGCTCGTTGCCAGGGCGGGGCAAGGGCGTGCTGACCGCGCTCGCTACGGGGAAGGGCGCGCGCACGCTCGGTTTACTGCGCCGAGAGGAACGACAAGCGGTCGTGTTGCGAAGCTTGTCGGTGCCGTTCGGCGCCGAAGCGCTTCGGCCGATCGCGTTCCACGAGAAGGATTGGATGTCCGATCCATGGTCGAGGGGCGGGTACGCCGCGCATATCCCGCCGGGCGTCCTGACGCAGCTCGGTCCCGCGCTGCTGCAGCCCGTCGGGCCGATCCATTGGGCCGGCACCGAGACCGCGACCGTGTGGCGGTCCTACATGGAAGGGGCCGTACAATCGGGGGAGCGGGCGGCGGCCGAGGTGCTGCGGGCGATCCGGCCGTAAGGGACCGCATCGGGCGAAGGCCCGGTCCGGTCCTTCCTTGCGTTCGGCGAGCAGAGTCTTAAGAGTAGGCGGTCGATATTCGAGAAAGAATGTACGTCCTACCGAAGGAAAGCGCGGATTCGCGCTTACAAGCGGAAGCTTCCGTCTAAATGCAATTAGACTAGAAGGTGGACACGCCGTAAGTGAAGACCTGTTACAATAAAAACAATTAATCAGGTCGAGGTGTGCCATGGGAGAAATCCGAC